>CAMYYF010000080.1:0-6300 GCA_947303375.1 uncultured Lachnospiraceae bacterium | reverse complement strand
ATTCAGGCAGAGGCAGGCAACCAGTGCTATGACGGTAAACTCGCAGTTGGTGCTGTGGTTCTTAACAGAGTTAAGTCCGACAGATATCCCAACAGCATCAGAGAAGTTATCTATGCACCGGGTCAGTTCGGTCCCGCCACAAACGGTTCACTCGACGTAGTTCTTGCAAACGGTGTTAACGAAGAATGTATGCAGGCTGCAAGAGAAGCACTTGAAGGTGCCACCACAGTCGGCGATGCAAAGAACTTCCACAGAGCAGGATCCGGCGAGAGTGGTGTCGTTATCGGAGCTCACGTATTCTACTAAAGCAATGCGGCATTAATAACAGTCAAGGTGCCCGGCTCGCGAAGCGTGCCTGGCTCCGCAATAAATATGTAATTAAGCCATATGTCCAATCATATGGCTTTTGTAGTTATTTAAATAATATTGGAGGATTAAAAATGAGTATCAGTTTAAAGGGCAGGGATTTCCTTACATTAAAGGATTTTTCGAAGGAAGAAATCGAGTACATGCTCGATTTATCCGCCAAACTTAAGTACAAAAAGAAAAACGGCATTCCCATGGATGAACTCAAGGGAAAGAACGTAGTATTGATTTTCGAGAAAACCAGTACCAGAACACGATGCTCATTTGAAGTAGGTGCTTATGACCTTGGTATGCATGCAACATACCTTGATCCGAGCTGCTCTCAGATCGGCAAAAAGGAAAGCATCGCAGATACGGCACGCGTTCTCTCAAGAATTTACGACGGTATCGAATATCGTGGTTTTGAACAGGCTATCGTTGAAGAACTTGCAAAGTGTTCAGACGTTCCCGTATGGAACGGTCTTACCAACGAATACCATCCCACACAGATGCTCGCAGACATGCTTACCATTCGCGAACATTTAGGCGGATTAGAGGGCAAGAAACTCACCTACATGGGTGATGCAAGATATAACATGGGCAACTCATACATGATCGCATGCTCCAAGATGGGTATGCATTTTACAGCATGCGCTCCCGCAAAATATTTCCCTTCCAAAGAACTCGTGGCTGAGTGCGAAGAATTCTGCAAGATATCAGGCGGCAGCATCACATTAACTGAGGACGTTGACGAAGGTACAAAGGGCGCAGATATCATCTGTACAGACGTATGGGTTTCAATGGGCGAGCCTGACGAAGTATGGAAAGAGCGTATCGAAGATTTAACTCCCTACAGAGTTACAATGGACGTAATGAAGAACGCCGGCGAAGGTGCAATCTTCCTTCACTGCCTGCCTTCATATCACGACCTTAAGACGAAGATCGGCGCAGAAATCGGCGAGAAATTCGGACTCGAGGAAATGGAAGTTACCGACGAAGTATTCGAGTCATCATACTCACGAGTATTCGACGAAGCCGAAAACAGAATGCACACCATCAAAGCTGTTATGGCAGCAACACTCGGTGCATTTGAAAACGAGCAGTAAAAGCTCATAAAAGAAAACAGAGAGAAAAAAATGGATAATAAAAAAATAGTCGACAAAATAGTTCTCTGCGGCTCAAACGCCTATGAGAAAAAATATTATTTCAACAAAGAATTCGACAAAATTCCCGAACAGGTCAAAGAAGATTTGCACATTATGTGCGTGCTTTTCACCGAGGAAGTCGGCGGTATCTTCCTCATCGCATTTGACGAAGACGGTATACCGATTATTCAGACCGATTCGGACGAAAACGATTTTTACTATGACGAAGTAAGTGCGGGCCTGCTTGTCAAAGAAGTTCAGAAAAACAAGAGAGAACTCTTCGAAGCACTCACACTTTACTACAGGGTATTTATCTTAAAAGAAGACCCCGCGAAAATTCTCGCGGAAGTCGAAGGCACAAGAGACGAATAACGGAGGGATGAAATGTTACTTGTTTGCGACGTAGGCAATACCAATATTAACTTCGGTGTTTACAAGGGCGAGGAACTGCTCGTTAAATTCAAAATAATGTCAAAGATGTCAAGAACCTCTGACGAATTCGGCGCCATTATCTGCGAACTGCTCGAGCACAACAATATCAGTCTCGAGGATATCGACGGCTGCATTATTGCATCCGTAGTTCCCAATGTAATGCATTCGCTTGTAAATGCAATGGAAAGATATCTTAAGAAAAAACCTCTTATCGTAGGCCCGGGAATTAAGACAGGCATCAAAATCATTACCGAAGCACCCAAGGAAATCGGTGCGGACAGAATCGTTGATGCTGTTGCGGCATACGATATTTACGGCGGTCCCATACTCGTAATCGACTTTGGTACAGCGACTACATACGACCTTATCACAGGGGACGGCGAATTCGCTGCAGGTATCACTGCACCGGGTATCAAAATCTCCGCCAAGGCACTCTGGGAAGATACCGCAAAGCTTCCTGAGATAGAGATTAAAAAGCCCGCATCCATCCTCGCACAGGAGACCATCACCAGTATGCAGGCAGGCCTTGTGTATGGACAGATCGGACAGACTGAATACATCATCAAAAAGGTCAAAGAAGAATCAGGCTTCGACGATCTTAAGGTAGTTGCAACGGGCGGCCTCGGAAGTATCGTCAGCGAAGAAACCGATATGATTGAAGTTTACGACCGCAATCTTACAATGCACGGCCTCAGACTTATTTACGAGAAAAACAGAAAGAACTAAAGGCACACTATGGACAAGACCAAAAAAATCACAAAAACAATAGTCATTACTGTTTCAGCCATCTGCGTATTACTCGCGGTAGCGGTTATTTCATCGGGACTCTCGATTATGATTTACCGCGCCAATACACCGCGCGTTATCATGAAGCAGAATGTCACCATAAAAGAGGGTGAATCAATCCTGCTCTCCGACGTAGTGGAAAAAGCAGACAACATCAAAGGGTATCTTTTAGGAGCCGAATGGGTTGAGGGCACACAGGCAACCGGCGTGCCGGACATCAAAGGCCTCGGACCCGACGATTTATCGAGACATTCGATTACAGTCAGCGAAGGCACCGGAAAGCTCAGGGTATATGTAACGGCCTGGGGTAAGAATCATGAATTTACCGGCGGTGAAACAGTGGTGAATGTTGTCGCAGAATAATCAGATGAACATAGGAAACGTCAGTTTAAAAAACGAATATATATTGGCTCCGATGGCAGGTTTTACAGACCTGCCTTTTCGTCTTATTTGCTCTCAAATGGGCGCCGGAATGGTCTGCATGGAAATGATATCCGCGATGGCCATAACATATAAAAACGAAAAGACATTTGAGATGTTAAAAATCTCGCCCGAGGAATCCGCAGTCTCTCTTCAGCTCTTCGGCAAAGAGCCCGCGATAATGGCGGAAGCCGCGAAGATGATAGACGAGTATCCTTTTGACATACTCGATGTGAATATGGGCTGTCCGGTAAAAAAGATAGTAG
Organism: uncultured Lachnospiraceae bacterium; assembly: GCA_947303375.1. Classification (GTDB taxonomy): domain Bacteria; phylum Bacillota; class Clostridia; order Lachnospirales; family Lachnospiraceae; genus UBA3766. The sequence goes on along the minus strand of CAMYYF010000080.1, from coordinate 2,906 downwards.
ACAACGGCGAAGGCTCGGCACTCATGAAAGACCCCGTGCTCGCGGGCAAAATCATTGAGAGCCTCGTTAAGGCCACTAAAAAGCCCGTAACGGTGAAAATACGCTCGGGCTTTGATAAAGAGCATATAAACGCCTTAGAGATGGCCAGGGTGGCATATGAGAGCGGTGCGAGCGCCGTAGCGGTGCACGGAAGGACGAGAGATAAGTTTTATGAGGGTACAGCGGACTGGGATATAATACGCCAGGTTAAGGAGAGCATTCCCATCCCCGTCATCGGAAGCGGTGATGCGAAGGATATAGAGAGTGCCGATCGCATGAAACGAGAAACAAATGTCGACGGGGTAATGATAGGACGTGCGGCCAGAGGAAACCCGTGGATTTTTAAAAGCCTTGCGGAAGGTGTTGCATATACACCGACCAAGGATGAAATCGCAGACATGATACTTAAGCACCTGCATCTTTTAATTGATGCCAAGGACGAGTACAGGGCTTTAAGGGAGATGAGAACGCACGCGGCCTTTTATACGGCGGGAATGAAGAATTCCGCTTCTTTTAGGAGGGAGATTAATTTTACGCAGACGCTCGATGAGTTTGTCGATAAGGTCAACGAGATCAGAAGAATGAATTAAATTCAGGCAAAATCCGCAGTTTTTTATCTGGTTGACACGTTTTACAAGTATAAGGTATAATATGAATTTGCAGTAGTTTGACTGCATAAAAGATAAAAGGAGATTTAACCATGGCAGAAGAAAAGAAGAACCTTTTGACCCGTGAAGGTCTTGAACAATACGAAGAGGAATTACATTACCTAAAAGTTACCAAGCGTGAAGAGATTGCTCAGAAGTTAAAAGAAGCCAGAGCACAGGGCGACTTGTCCGAAAACGCAGAGTATGACGCTGCCAAGGATGAGCAGAGAAATGTCGAAGCAAGAATCGAAGAACTCGAAAAACTCTTAAAGAACGTAGAAGTTGTCGACAGCGACGGAACAGACGACAAGAGAGTTAAATTCGGTTCAACCGTTAAGATTCTTGACAAGGAATTAAAAGAAGAACTTACATACAGAATCGTCGGTGCTTCCGAAGCAAAATGTCTTGAAGGAAGTATTTCGGATGAATCACCTCTTGGCAGAGCATTAATCGGTGCCAAGAAGAACGATACAATTACAGTTGAAGCTCCTTGCGGAGAACTTAAGTACAAGGTACTTGAGATCGTAAAAGAAAAGAGCTCCAAGAAGTAATCAGGGTTAAGAAAAGTAATTATCGAAAGTAACAAAGAACCGACGGACCTTTGGTTTTGTTCGGTTTTTTGAAGTTTATAGGAAATAACAGGAGAAAAAAATTGGCAGAGAACAATCAGAACAACAATCAGGCATCACAGGATATCAATCAGCTTTTAAAGGTGCGCCGCGAAAAACTCGCAGCACTTCAGGAAGCAGGCAAAGATCCCTTTGTGATTACCAAATACAATCAGACACATCATTCAACAGACTGTAAGAGCGAGTACGAAGCGCTCGAAGCAAAACTTCTTGCTGACAGACCCGAAGTAAACGTGGACGGTCTTGACGAGGAAGCAGCCAAGGAAGCCAAGAAGAATGATTACAACGAAAGACGTGCCATCATGGATGCCAATCCCATTCATGTAAGCATCGCAGGCCGTATGATGTCAAAGCGTGTAATGGGCAAGGCATCATTTTGCAATGTTCAGGATAAGCCCGGAAACATTCAGGTTTATGTTGCGCGCGATGCCATCGGCGAAGAGTCTTATGCTGATTTTAAGAAATATGATGTCGGTGATATCGTAGGTATCGAAGGATATGTATTCCGTACAATGATGGGTGAGATTTCCATTCATGCAGAGAAGGTTACTCTTCTTACAAAGTCTCTCCAGATTCTGCCTGAAAAATACCATGGTTTAACCAATACAGATATCAGATATCGTCAGAGATATGTTGACCTCATCATGAATGAGGAAGCAAAAGATACATTTATCAAGAGATCCAAAATCATTTCATCCATTCGTCGTTACTTAGACGATCAGGGCTTCATGGAAGTTGAAACTCCCATGCTTGTTGCCAACCCCGGCGGTGCTGCTGCAAGACCTTTCGAGACTCACTTCAATGCACTGGATGAGGATCTTAAGCTTCGTATATCACTTGAACTTTACTTAAAGAGACTTATCGTCGGCGGACTTGAGAGAGTATACGAAATCGGCCGTGTATTTAGAAACGAAGGTCTTGATACAAGACATAACCCTGAGTTTACATTGATGGAACTTTATCAGGCATACACAGATTATCACGGAATGATGGACCTTACGGAAAACATGTTCCGTCATGTTGCAAAGGAAGTACTCGGTACAACCACATTCAAGTATGGTGATATCGAACTTGACTTCGGCAAGCCTTTTGAAAGACTTACAATGACAGAGGCAGTTAAGAAGTATGCAGGCATCGATTTTGACGATCCCGCACAGGTTCCCGATACAGAGGCTGCCAAGAAGTTAGCCAAGGAACATCATATCGAATTTGAAGATTTCCATACCAAGGGACACATCCTTAACCTCTTCTTCGAAGAGTATTGTGAAGACAAGATGGTACAGCCCACATTCATCATGGACCATCCCATCGAGATTTCTCCTCTTACCAAGAAGAAACCCAGCGATCCTTCCAAGGTAGAGCGTTTCGAACTCTTTATCAACGGATGGGAAATGTGCAATGCTTATTCAGAGCTTAACGATCCCATCGATCAGAGAGAGCGTTTCGCACTTCAGGATGCCAATGCGGCAGCAGGCGATGAAGAAGCAGAGCATACAGATGAGGACTTCCTTAACGCACTCGAAGTTGGTATGGCACCTACAGGCGGTATCGGCTACGGTATCGACAGACTTACGATGCTTCTTACCAACAG
>CAMYYF010000079.1:0-6347 GCA_947303375.1 uncultured Lachnospiraceae bacterium | reverse complement strand
ATCTCGGACATTTTTTCATTGTTTCCCCTCCACAAATAAAAAACGAAAAATCCGCAAGCTACATTGCTGTGTCTATACTGTTCATTATACATAATCTGCGGGAATACAAAAAGCCATGCATGGAAACATGAACGATTTTGCACGATTTTACATGCGAAATGATTGACTTTGGCAGATTTTACTAAAAAAATAAATTATATTTGTGGAGAAATTTGGTTGATTTTGACCGAGTTTGACCGTATTATAATTCTTGTAGGGAGTAATACGATTGAATTCGGTCTTTTTTATTGAATCGGTCATGAACATGCAAAGGAGGGGCAATATGATTTACACTGTAACCTTCAACCCGTCTTTAGACTATATCGTAACTGTTGATGATTTCAAACTCGGTCTTACAAATCGGACAACGTCCGAGTTAATGCTTCCCGGCGGGAAGGGCATTAATGTTTCCATTGTATTATCCAATCTGGGAATCGAGAATACGGCACTTTATTTTGCGGCAGGTTTTGTCGGAAGAGAGATTACCGCAAAGGTTAAGGAAAGCGGGATTCTGGCGGATGCAATAGAAATCGGGGAAGGGTGCTCGAGAATCAATCTGAAATTAAAGAGCATCGACGGAACCGAAATCAACGGTATGGGACCGGAAATCAGTCCGGAAAAACTGGAAGTTCTCATGACAAAACTGGATGCATTGAAAGAAGGAGATACGCTCTGCCTTGCAGGAAGCATTCCGTCCAGTATGCCGGGCACGATTTATTCGGATATCTGCAAAAAGCTTGACGGAAGAGGAATCCGGATTGTGGTGGATGCAACAAGGGATCTTCTGGTAAATGTCCTTGAGTATCATCCGTTTTTGATTAAACCGAATAACCATGAACTCGGCGAGATTTTCGGTGCGGAATTAAAAACAAGAGAAAGCGTTGTACCGTATGCAAAGAAACTGCAGGAGATGGGAGCACAGAACGTATTAATCTCCATGGCAGGCGAAGGCGGAGTACTGGCAGCGGCGGACGGAGGTATCTATATGTCCGAGGCACCGAAAGGAAAACTTGTAAACGGCGTCGGCGCGGGAGACTCCATGGTGGCCGGATTTTTATACGGATTCCTGGAAAAAGGAGAGTATGAATACGCTTTTAAGATGGGACTTTCGACAGGTTCTGCAAGTGCGTTTTCGGAATATCTGGCAACAAAGGAAGAAGTGGAAGCGGTTTATCGGAGTTTAGGCCACTGATCGGGCGGCAGACATAGTGACAAAAAAGAAACAAAAGGAAACAGAACAAAAAGCAAAAAAGAAAAGGAGGAGAGGGTATGAGAATTACGGAACTTCTGGATAAGCGGAGCGTTGATCTGAATGCGGCGCCGAAATCCAAAAAGGAAGCCATGGACATGGCGGTAGAACTCATGGCGGCAAGCGGAAAAGTTCAGGATAAGGAAGCTTACCGGGCACTTGTTTACGCAAGAGAAGAAGAAAGCACGACAGGTGTCGGAGAAGGAATTGCAATTCCTCACGGAAAAGGTGACTGCATCGATAAGCCCGGACTTGCGGCAATGATTATTAAGGACGGTGTGGATTACGAAGCACTCGATGACGAACCTGTCAATATCCTTTTCTTAATTGCGGCACCCGATACCAAGGACAATGTTCATCTGGATGTAATGAGTAAATTATCCATGATGCTGATGGATGAGGATTTTCGAAACAACCTGATCAATGCTAAAGACGTGGATGAATTCCTCGCAGTCATTGACAAGGCGGACGAAGAAAAGAAGAGCGTGGATGAAGGTCTTGCAGATGTGGTAATTGATGCAGGAAGCAGGTATCTGGTAGCGGTAACAAGCTGTCCGACCGGTATTGCACACACCTATATGGCAGCAGAAGGACTGGAGAAGGCAGCATCCAAAGCAGGAATCCCGATTAAAATCGAAACCAGAGGATCTTCGGGTGCAAAGAATACACTGACCGCGGATGATATTAAAGATGCACTTTGCGTAATCGTAACCGCTGATGCGAAAGTTCCGATGGAACGTTTTGCGGGAAAGAAAGTCATTCAGCGAAAGGTTGCAGACGGAATCAATAAGGCCGACGAACTCGTTTCCCTTGCATTGTCGGGAAATGCGCCCGTATTTAACGGCGGCGGAGCCGAGGAAGCAGGCGAGAGCAAGTCTTCCGAAAAGAGCGGCGTAGGACATAAAGTTTATACCTGGCTGATGAGCGGTGTATCCCATATGCTTCCGTTCGTTATCGGCGGCGGTATTTTAGTGGCACTTGCATTCCTTGTTGATACGATTGCCGGATACGGTGCAACCGGCGGCGGAGATTTCGGCAGCATCACACCGCTTGCGGCATTCCTGAAATATGTCGGCGGACTGGCAATGGGTCTGATGGTTCCGGTTCTCGCAGGTTATATCGCATATGCAATTGCAGACCGTCCCGGTCTTGCGGTTGGTTTTGTAGGAGGTATTCTTGCCGCAAACGGAAATGCAATTCTTTCCAACTTCGGTTTTGCATCCGGAACGTTAATGGACGGAAAGGCAGTCGGCGGTTTCGGACAGTTTTTGATGAAATTTGCATTCCAGCAGCCTGACGGCGGTAATACCGTATCCGGTTTCTTAGGCGGTATTGCAGCAGGTTTCCTTGCAGGATTTCTGGTACTCGGTCTTCAGAAGATCGGTGAAAAATTACCGGCTGCACTTGACGGTTTAAAGCCTACCCTGATTTACCCGCTTGTCGGTATTTTCTGTGAAGGCGTGATTATGTGCTTCGTTTTAAATCCCGTAATCGGACTGATTAATACCGGTCTTTCAAATGCACTTACCGCTATCGGAAGCGCAAACATGGTTTGGCTGATGGGACTTATTCTGGGTGCCATGATGGCAATTGATATGGGCGGTCCGATCAACAAAGCCGCTTATGTATTCGGTACCGGTATGCTGGCGCAGGCAGCACTTTCCAACAATCCGGCATTCCAGCAAATGGCATACATTGCAATGGCAGCAGTTATGGTCGGCGGTATGGTTCCTCCTATCGGAATTGCACTTGCATGCTTCATTTTCCCGAAGAAGTTTACGAAGGCAGAAAGAGGTTCCGTGGTATCCAACCTGGTTATGGGTGCATCCTTCATTACGGAAGGTGCGATTCCCTTCGCAGCGGCAGATCCGCTTCATGTAATTCCCTGCACTATGGTAGGCGCAGGTGTGGCAGGACTTCTTGCAGCACTCTTTAAATGTACTTTGATGGCTCCTCACGGCGGTGTATTTGTTTTTGCAACCGTAGGTCACCCGCTTCTTTATGTAGTAGCATGGTTAATCGGAAGTGCCGTAACCTGCTTCTTACTCGGAATTTTGAAGAAACCGGCTGAAAAATAAGAAATCAAAACCGGGAAAAACGGAAAGTAAAAACACAATATAAAATAAATTATAAAGGTAAACAAAAAATATAAGGAGGGTTTTTATTATGGCAAGTTTTGATTATGTAATTAAGGATGTACACGGAATTCATGCTCGTCCCGCAACGGAGCTGTTCAAACTGATCAAAGGAAGAGACTGTGTTGTTAAAGTAGCAAAGGGCGATAAGGAAGTTCCGTTTAAGGGCGTTATGGGAATTATGTCCTTAGGTGCAAAGCAGGGCGATTCCGTTAAATTTTCCTTTGAGGGTGCAGAGGCTGATGCACTGATGGCAGAAGTAAAAGCATTTATGGAAGCCAATCTGTAAACGGATCTGCAGGCAGATTTGTTTCAGAGAGATACAGGTAACCCGTATGATTTGAATGATGAAGGAGAAGCATATGGTAGTTTATAGCGGAAAATCCGTATTCGGCGGGATTGCAATCGGAAAAATCTGCGTGTATGCCAAAGAGGATTCCCAGGTAAAGCGTGAGAGAATCGAAGACCCCGAAGCGGAAATCAAAAGATATCATGAGGCGAAAGACGTTGCAATTGAGCAGCTAGGTGTTCTTTATGAAAAAGCCCTGAAGGAAGTCGGAGAAGACGGTGCAGGTGTTTTTGAAGCACACCAGATGATGCTGGATGACGGCGATTATATCGACAGCGTGGAAAATATTATCCGTACACAGTCCGTGAATGCGGAATATGCGGTTGCTCAGACCGGAGACCAGATGGCACAGATGTTCCTCGACATGGAGGACGAATATTTCCGGGGCCGTGCGGCAGATGTACATGACATTTCGGAACGGTTGATCGGCGTGTTGTCCGGAAAGGGAAGCGGCGGAATTCAGACGGATGAGCAGGTAATTATCGTAGCGGACGATCTGGCACCTTCTGAAACCGTGCAAATGGACAAGGATAAAATTTTATCCTTTGTAACCGTACACGGCTCAGCAAATTCCCATACTTCGATTCTTGCGAAAACCATGAACATTCCGGCCATGATCGGATGTGACATTCCTCTTGATGATACCGTAAACGGAAAGATGGCGGTTGTGGACGGTTTTGAGGGAAAGGTTTATATCGAACCCAATGAAGAAACCATGGCCGCAAAGAAGAAACTCTATGAGGAAGAGCAGGAAAAGAAAGCTCTTTTGGAACAGTTAAAGGGCAAGGACAATGTGACGCTTGACGGACAGCATATCAACCTTTATGCTAATATCGGAAATACCAAGGATCTGGGACTTGTTCTGAAAAATGACGCCGGCGGAATCGGACTGTTCCGTTCGGAATTTATTTACCTCGGTTCTCAGGATTATCCGACGGAAGAAGAGCAGTTTGAGATTTATAAAACGGTTGCACAGACGATGGCCGGAAAGAAGGTTATCATCCGTACCCTGGACATCGGTGCGGACAAACAGGCCGACTATTTTGCACTTCCGAAAGAAGAAAATCCGGCAATGGGACTTCGTGCAATCCGCATCTGTTTAACCAGACCGGAAGTCTTTAAGACACAGCTTCGTGCAATTCTTCGTGCGAGTGCATTCGGAAAAATCGCAATCATGTTTCCGATGATTATTTCGCTGGAAGAAGTGAAAGAGATTAAGGGAATCGTAAACGAAGTAAAAACGGAACTGGATGATGCCGGAATTTCCTACGATAAAAATATCGAACTCGGTATTATGATAGAAACACCGGCAGCCGTTATGGTTGCGGACGAACTGGCAGAGGAGGTTGATTTCTTCTCCGTCGGAACGAACGATCTGACGCAGTATACACTTGCAATCGACCGGCAGAATGATTCACTTGAAAAATTCTACAATTCACATCATCCTGCAATTTTAAAAATGCTTAAGATGATTGTGGATGCGGCGCACAGACACGGCGCATGGGCCGGAATCTGCGGAGAACTCGGAGCGGATCTGACTCTTACCAAAGATTTTCTGGCAATGGGCTTCGATGAATTATCCGTATCGCCAGGACGTATTCTTCCTCTTCGGAAGATTGTTCTGGAAACCGATGTTTCGGAGTATAAGAAGAGCCTGAATGAAGCAAATCCCTGATGAATCAAACTGTTCGGGGAGTTGTGCGAAAGCTTAGGGAATCATCCGTGATTCGGTTAAGCACGGTTTTGAAAGTATTGATTTATGGCTAAAAGGAGTTGGTCATATGTTGTCGGAACAACGTAAATTCCAGATTCTTAACGCAGTAAAGGAAAAAGGCAGTATTACAAACAGCGAATTAAAGGAACTTCTGGATGCGTCGGAGTCTACTATACGCAGGGATATTACGGAACTTGACCGGGAAGGAAAATTAATCAAGGTTTTCGGCGGTGCCATTTCGGTCAACGAAACGGAGTCGTTTGAAGAACTTTCCATGCAGCAGAAATCCGTAATTAATCTGGATGAGAAAAAAATAATTGGAGAACTTGCGGCGACACAGATTAAACCGGGCGACTGTGTTTACATCGACTCGGGAACTTCGACCGGATTTCTGGTGGATGCCGTTTCCGAAAAAGAAGCAGTCTATGTTACCAATGCGGTGGCACATGCAAAAAATCTCGTACTTCGCGGATTTAAGGTATTCTTAATCGGTGGGGAATTAAAAGAAACAACGGAAGCAATCATCGGTGAAACGGCGATTCTTTCATTGCAGAAATATCAATTTTCCGTCGGTTTTTTCGGAACGAACGGAATCAGCTTAAAGAGAGGATTTACGACACCGGATATCAGGGAAGCGACCATGAAGAAGGTTGCAATTCAGTGTACGTCTCCCCAAAGGCGTTTTATTCTGGCGGATCACGAGAAATTCGGACTGATCAGTACCGTTAAATTTGCGGACATCGGCGATGCGATTATAGTGACCGATGCAAAGCCGGCAGAGAAATATGCAAATTCGCTGAAACTGATTCTACCGGAACAGGCGGATGAACCGAAGTAACAAAAGCAGTAAGCAACGGAAAG
>CAMYYF010000078.1:0-6348 GCA_947303375.1 uncultured Lachnospiraceae bacterium | reverse complement strand
GCAGGAATACCGAGGTGCAGACATTCAGGACTCTTTTAACCACCTTTTCCATTATGGTTTCGGTTTGGGCTTCTGTCGTGGTTTGTCTTTCGGATCGCTTCAATTTCGGAGCATTTCTTTCGGACAAATCGAGAATCGGAGAAATTGCCAGGACTTCATCCAAAGGAATTAAGATGATTAAAAGCATCACCTTGTGGGATATCTTCTCCAGATTGCTGCTTATAGTTATTTCTTCGGCGGGAATAGCGGTTGCAGGATTTATTGGCCATCCCGATAAAGGATTAAAGTTTGCCATGATGTGTATTCTTTTCATACTGACCTGCCATTTAATAACCAGTCTGCTCGTCTGGATTTGCAGAATGATTGAAAACCAGACAATATCGACACTTATATACAGTGTCGGAATTTTGTATTTCTTTCCGGTTGCACTCATGTGGATACTGCCGGAAGAAATAATACCTTCTTTTATATATACGGGTGCTGTTATTGGGGAAATAATTCTGGATGTAATCGTTAATTCAGCGGGAATGCTCCTTTTAAACAGATTTATAAAAAGAGAATGGTATAACGATAGAAAGGATAGAAAATGAAGATAAAAGAGACTGTGGGATTAGTTAAATATCTATATCAGTATAAAGCAATAGTTTTGTTACCGCTGATATTTATAATGAACTGTTTGATGTATATTTTTATGCCGGTCGGAGTAATGATTCAGGGATTAATGGTCAGCATAAGCAGCGTATATTTTGTTAATGTTGTTTCACAGGTTTATGCCTCGGATATGGTTCAGTCTTCCGAAAAAGTGAATAAAAATTATATTAAAAATCATACGGTGATGCTCTTAATCTCCAATATAATTCATTTTATTCTTTTTATTGTGCCTTCGGTTATTTTTATATTATTAACATATGAAACTCCGAATGTGGCAGTTTCGTTTGTGCTTTTAAATTTCATCGTATCAAATATCTGCATATATATATCCGTATCCGTTATTTATAAAAAACAGGGTCTTGGAATTCTTATCCTTGCCCTTGCTTTGCTGATTTTCGGGTTACAGATTCCGTTATATTTTACGAACGCAATTAAGAATCACGGAAAAATCGGAGCAGAAGGATTGTCTTTCCTTCCGGAAATACAGATGTGGATGATAGTCGGACTTCTTATTGTGGCCGGTCTCGTTTGTATGGTATCCCCGTTTATTTACTATGGAATTTCCAAACTGATGAAAAATGTTCCGATGAGCAAATCCTACACGGACCGCCTCCCCTGGGGGAAGGTGTACCCGGCCGGGAAATTGACGTTTCAAAAACTGTCTCAAACGAGGCAGTTTTTGTTTTTTACAAATAAGAGGGAATTGTGTAAAATAGAAGAGTATGAAAAAAACATTTATCTGAAGATGGATAAGGAAGAAAAAAAATATGTTTCTTGAAGTAACACTGCAACTTTTGGACGGGTTTAAATTAACCCTTTTGATATTTGCGCTGACCCTGGTCGGAGCGCTTCCGCTCGGTCTTATAATTACATTCGGAAGTATGTCAAAAATCAAATTCATAAAAGGTCTGACCAAGGGGTTTGTCTGGGTGATTCGAGGTACACCTCTGATGCTTCAGATCATTCTCGTCTTTTATGGTCCGGGACTTATTTTCCACACGAGCGGAGTCGGCAGACTTCCTGCGGTAATAATTGCTTTTATCATCAATTACGCCTGCTATTTCTCGGAGATTTATAGAGGCGGTATCGAGAGCATTTCCCAGGGACAGTACGAGGCAGGACAGGTGCTCGGCATGACCAAGACGCAGATTTTCTTTAAGATTATTTTGGCGCAGGTTATCAAACGCATCATCCCTCCGATGGGCAACGAAATCATTACCCTCGTAAAAGACACATCCCTCGCCAGAGTTGTTTCCTGCGTAGAACTTCTTAAGGCGGCTCAGGATATCGTCGGTCTTAAAGCAATCATCTGGCCCATCTTTTACATCGGTGCATTCTACCTGCTCTTCACCGGCGTACTTACGATTGTGTTTGGTAAGATTGAAAAGAAACTCGACTACTACAAAGGTTAACCATTTGGGGACGGTTCTATTTTGGCTTTTTTGACCACCCGGGGACACATCTTTAAAGATTTATAAAGGGATAATTTATGGAAACAGTTTTAAAAGTAGAAAACCTGATAAAAAGATTTGACAAAGAAGAAGTTTTAAAAGGCGTTTCGTTTGAATTAAACAAAGGCGAAGTGCTTGCAATCATCGGTTCTTCCGGCGGTGGAAAAACCACGCTTCTTCGCTGCCTTAACCAGCTTATTATTCCCGATGAGGGAAAGATTACGGTTAAAGGCGATGTTGTCTTCGATGATACTTTGGGTAAATATAACGAAAAGAATTTAAGGACCAAGAGACTTCATTTCGGTCTTGTGTTCCAGCAGTTTAATCTCTTCCCGCAGTACAATGTTTTTAACAATCTGACACTCGCAGCAAGACTTTTAGCCAAGGAAAACAACAAGAAAAATAAAGGCAGCGCGGAAGATTTAAAGAAAGAGTATGCGCGCATTGATGAAGAAGCCAGGGCAATACTTGAGAGAGTCGGTCTTAAGGATAAAATGAAAGCCTACCCATGCGAACTTTCGGGCGGTCAGCAGCAGAGAGTCGCAATCGCGAGAGCACTTATTTTACATCCCGATATCCTGTGCTTCGACGAGCCGACATCGGCACTCGATCCCGAGTTAACAGGCGAAGTATTAAGGGTTATTGAGGGATTGAAATCGGCAGACAACACGATGGTAATTGTTACTCACGAGATGGAATTTGCCAGAAGAGTTGCGAGCAAAATCATATTCATAGCAGACGGAATCATCGAAGAAATGGGCACTCCCGAAGAAGTTTTCGAACATCCGAAGAGCGAAAAGTTAAAGAATTTCTTCAATAAATCTGTGGAAGTAATAGCACAGAACTAAAGAAAAGAGAATAGAAATGACCGAGAAAAAAGCAAAGATAATTTGTCTTGTTTTAGCAATTCTTATTTTGATTTTTGCATTTATCGAGGAAATATACATTCGTCCCGAATATCTGATTAAGTGCATTATCAAAATCAGCACTTTCGGCGGAGTGATTCTTTTATATTCCGCTTTGACCAAAAAGAAGATAGTGGACATCATCAATCTGAAAAAGCCCGAAAAAATCGGTACATTAATTGGCGGAATAGCATTCTTTTTCGTCGGAATGATTGTTGTGTTTTTAATCTTTAAAAACCAGATTAATCTGTCGGGCATAAAAGACAGCCTCGGGGCAAAAGAAGGTTTCACGAGAGAGAACTGTCTGTATGCATTCGCGTATATTATAATTTTCAATTCCTTCCTGGAAGAGGCGTTTTTCAGGGGATTTCTGCCCGGACTTTTTTCGAAGAAATGGCCGGGATACATTGTCAGTGCGTTCCTTTTTTCGGCATACCATATAGGCATAGTCGGTAACTGGTTTAACATTCCGATTCTTTTAATAGCCATCAGCGGCCTGGTTTTGGTTGCACTTTTTTTACAATGGATCAATGCACATTACAAAACCATAGTTGCCAACTGGCTCGTACATGCAAGCGCCAATATTGTCATAAACTCCATAGGAGTTTTACTCTTTTTTGATATCATAAAATAAGCCCGGGATTCGGGCTCGACCGACTGGGGCAGAGGCCGGCAGAAAGGATTTTTTATGGACGATCGTTTAAAAAAACAACTGGATTTTTCCCTGGAAATCGATAAAGAAAAAAACATATTCCGCCAGACCAGCCTAAGCAGTCACGGCCGTAAGGAAAACGATGCCGAGCATGCGTGGCATATGGCAATAATGGCCTATGTTTTAAAGGAGTATGCCAATGAGGAAATTGATATTTCCAAGGTAATGATAATGTGTCTTATTCACGATATTGTGGAGATTGATGCGGGCGATACTTATGCCTACGATCCCGAGGCCAAAAAGACACAGCACGAGAGAGAAGAAAAGGCCAAAGAGCGAATCTTTTCACTCCTTCCCGACGATCAGAAGGCGGAACTTTCGGCGATTTTCGATGAATTTGAAGCGTGCGAAACACCAGAGTCAAAATTCGCGCATTCAATGGATAATCTGCAGCCGCTTATTTTAAACAATTCAAACAACGGAAGCGACTGGAAAGAACACGGCGTTTTCGCCTCACAGGTCTACGAACGCCAGGGCAAGACACAGCTTGGCTCCGAGAAGCTTTTCGAAGTAACGGATACAATCATAAAAGAAAACATAGCCAAAGGAAATTTAAAATAATTTATGGAAGAAAAAAAGAAAAAAAGTATATGGCCGATTTTTTTAATAGCCGGAATCGTGGTTTTTCTGGCAGCAGTATTTCTTGCTCTCTGTCTGGGTATAGTGGGTATCTATTTAATATTTGTCTCGAAATCGCGTAACAATAATACTTATTCATATGCAAACATCGTGGCGAATATGAATACAACCAATATGCCTTCCACGGTAGTAACGACCGCCGGAGCACCATATGATTACACTTTTGTAAACAATGCACTTACCAAAGACGAGACTCAGGTCGAAGCCTGGATAAACAATTATTATCCGGGCAGCACAATAACGAAAACCGATTATTCCGGCGGCAAAGATGCATGGTGGGTGGTAACTTTGACTTCTCCCGTGAATCCGGTATCCATTAACGGATATATTGTTAATTACGACAGCGTTGAATTTCATTTCAGAGACGGATATGCCGAAAGGATATCATTTATACTTTACGGGGATAGTAGTGTTTTTAACAGTATGTACAATGATATTTCGGCGATTTACGGTCAGCAGCAGCCTTATGTGGGTAAGAATGATCTTTTGACGAAGCTGACGGATCCGGGCTATGAATATGTGTCATATGCATGGTATGAAAGTGATTTTGACGGATATTATTCTCTGTCTCTTACCAGAACAAATCATCAATCACAGGATAAAGTTGACGTATCCATTATGAAATACTGAGAGGGCGGTTCGGACGGCGCACCATGCAGGGCCACGCTTATGAAAATTTGATCTTTTATGATGAATTAATACCATAGCGATTAAAAATATTTTTAAACTGATAAAAGAATATGATTGACAAACATCATATGATTGATATACTAAATTAACGGATTAAAAAAAAGACAAGGAAAGGAGGACGAAAAAAAATGAAGAAATTATACTCAGAAATTATTACAAGAACTATTGCGACCGTGCATGTATTTGCGTACGGCTTTGGAATATCTCGCACTGATTTTGCTTTTCGTACTCCCGGTATTGAAATATAAAAGGATTACGATTTGATGCTTGTGAAGTCACTGTGCGAAACAGTGGCTTCTTTTTTTACAACTTGAGGAAAACGACATGAAAGACAACAAACTAACCAAAAACATCTTAAACAAAATAAAAGAATATAAAATACACGAATCAGACATACTGTCTGTTTGTCCGATAGATTTATCTTTCGAGGGTGAATATATTTTAGGATATATCTTTTTGACAAAGGATTATTTAGGAGTCTGCGAAAGCGACATCCCGAGCGGATATACTCATTTCTTCAGAGGAACCAAGGTTCATAAAAAAGACGAGGATGAGGATCTTGCCGAATATGAAGTTAAACTTTTTGATTTAAAAAAGATTGAGCATATTCATGTAGAGAGAATGATAGGAGCGGTTCTTTTATCGGCCGAATATGACGGAAGCCCGATTAAAATCGCATCGCTTACCAACACTTATCTCGAGCAGTTAAATCTCTTCGTAAGACATACCAAAAACATCAAAAACGGCAAGGATTTTGATTCGGATATCGTCGGAAAAGAAACCGAAGAAGAGGATGAGGAACTGCTTTACTGTCCGATATGCGGGACAATGTACCCGGACCCGGCCAAGAAAGTATGTCCGAAATGTACCAACAAAAGAACAATTTTCGCAAGAGTTCTTAAGTACTTTTTCAAATACAAATTCTCGATTGCGATTTTGTTTTTATCCTACGCACTCGGCGCTGCGATAAGCGTTGTATGGCCGTACTTAACGGGTAAAGTTCTCTTTGACCATATACTCGAAAAAGACAGCGAATACTTGGCGACCTTCGGACTTGCGGGTAAATTTACACTTGCGCTCGGTCTTCTTGCACTGATTATGATCGGCAGCAGGGTTATAGAGGAGATTACCAACATCGTTCAGATGGCTCTTATGGCGCGTGTTGCCACATCGACCGTAAATGACATCAAAACGGATGTGTTCTCCGCAATGAGCAGACTCTCGCTTAACTTTTTTACGAGCAAACAGACAGGCGGCCTGATGACCAGAGTCTTAAGCGATTCGAACAGGGTTACCGAAT
>CAMYYF010000077.1:0-6375 GCA_947303375.1 uncultured Lachnospiraceae bacterium | reverse complement strand
ACGGTCGGCTCGCAAGCATGTCGTCCACAGGACGACGCTCGCCCCATCACCTGCTCTTTTTTATTGCCCCGAAAATACAGTGTTTTCGGGGCTTTCAAATATGATACACCAAATTTGGTGCATCGTTCAACAAAAAAAGGCCTGCGGAAAATCCGCAGGCCCGTATTAATGTCAACCTTCAATGAGTATCTGTTTCTTTTCAGGCAGTTTCTCTTTCTCTTTTTTAGGAATGGTGAGATTCAAAACGCCGTGCTTGAAGCTTGCCTTGATGTCTTCTTCTGTGATCTCTTCACCGACATAGAAGCTTCTCTGCATTGATCCGGCATAACGCTCCTGTCTGATAAGTTTGCCCTTATTGTCTTTTTTGTCTTTGTCCAGACCTTTGTTTGCACTGACAATGAGGTATCCGTTGTTCAACTCCAGACCGATTTCTTCTTTCTTGAAACCGGGCAGATCGATATCCATTTCGAAGTGATCGTCATCTTCATGAACATCGGTCTTCATCATCCTGTCGGCATGTCTGCCGTACAGCTTTCTTTCGGTTCTGTCCAGATCTCTGAAATCCGGGAATGCGAACCAGTCGTCAAATAAATCTTCTCCAAAAATACTAGGTCTTAACATAATGCTTACCTCCTTTTCACTCAATACCGTTAATAGCTACTGAGCAAGGGGAAGGAGGGATTAGATCGTAGGAACATTTGGTTCTAATGGTCTTCTCTGTTCCTCTGTTCGATTATGTTATAGCACTCAAATTAGCACTCGTCAATAGAGAGTGCTAATAATTATTGTGAAATATTTGTGAACATTTATATTGACGGTTCAGAGGCATTAAATGACTTAGAAGAAATCGAATTATCTATTGCGAAAGACAATATCGATCGAGCATTGTCATTTTAACAAATAAAAAGGGTAAAGCCCTTTTTTATTTAATTTGCATTCATTATTATATGCATAACTCTTGATGATGTTGTTCCGCATCTCCTTTCATAATATTTGGTAGTCCCCTTTGTAGTCCCCTGGAGTTATTAATCTCAGAAGTGCCTATTTTAGGGGATTTCAGATTCTCCAAAAATTTCGATTCCCATCACCTGCTTATATCATTATGTCATTATTTGCTGCATTATTTCCATATTTTGATGGTTTCCAGAAGCTTTTCCTTCTCTTCTGTACGGAGTTTCTTTATTTCAGCGATTAAAGCATTATCCAGAGCACTGGTTTTATATGCGGGTTCAATTTTGCCAATCAGTTCATCCAATGTGATTCCCATAATTTTTGCATAGTATATTAAAAACCTTAGAGACATAGCAGTTCTTCCATTTTCAACATTACTAATGTATCCGGGAGTAACTTCCATTGCATCTGCAACTTGGCTTTGTGTAAGACCAAGTTTTATGCGGTATTCTTTAATTTGCTCTCCGTATTTTTCTTCCATAACAGCTCCTTTGAAATATTAATAGTATATTTATTATACTAAAGGTATTGACGAAAGTAAAGTATACTAATAATATATAAAATATACAAATAAGATTTTTATATCAAAGAGGGTAATTTAAAATAAGTGGTTTGCATCATATTAAAGATTGTTTATCTGACGATAAAGAAAGGAAAAAGATGAAGATGGTAATAATATCAAATAAAATACGTTGCAAAAAATGTGGGAATATCATTGAAAGTTATTCAGTTCATGATTTTAAGTTTTGCAAATGTGGAGCATGTGCTGTAGATGGTGGGAAAGAGTATTTAAGGCGCTGCGGGAATCCTGAAGAAATTGAAGATTTAAGTCAAGTTGAGCATAGAGAAGAATAAATATGAGCATTACCGAAAATCAAACAGAAGACTTATCGTTCGGCAGTCTTATTTCACATGTTGAAAATATACATAGTTTAACAAATGCTTATGCCAAGGGTGCAGTTAATCAACTTCTGACTATTAGGAATTGGATGATAGGCTATTATATTGTTGAGTTTGAACAAAAAGGTAAAAATCGTGCCGAGTACGGAAAAAATCTTTTAGGAGCAATTGCTGATGAATTGAAGATTAAAGGACTTGATCGTACTCACTTGAATTTGTGCCGCATATTCTATATAAAGTATCCCCAAATTTGTGCGGCAGTGTCGCACAAATTAAAAGGGATTGGAGTGACGCAATACATACCAGATGAAAAAATTTTCGATATTTCTCCAGAAACATTAAGTGTAAATGAAAATTGTGCAACACTGTCGCACAAATTAGAAACTCCTCCTGAAGTCCTTATAAGCAGATTATCTTTCTCACATATAAGAGAAATAATGACTATAGATGATCCCTTAGAAAGATTCTTTTATGAGTTTGAATGTATAAAAGGAATTTGGAGTGTTCGTGAACTTAGAAGGCAGATAACAACAAACTTATATGTCAGAGCAGGAATAAGTAAAAAGCCTGAGCAGCTGCTTAATCAAATGATTAATAATGATTACAGCGCTGTGATGACAATAAAAGAACCAATCACGTTGGAATTTCTTGGCTTGGAAGCAAAAGAGTCGATTGATGAATATGATTTAGAACAGGCTTTAATTGATCATCTTCAGGAGTTTATGCTTGAATTGGGGCATGGTTTCTGCTTTGAGGGTAGACATAAGCGAATACTTATTGATGGTGAATACTATTTTCCGGATTTGGTGTTTTATAATCGAATACTTCATTGTAGTGTTATCGTCGAGTTAAAAAATGAAGAATTCACTCATGAAAACTTTGGACAATTAAATGCTTATGTCGGATATTATAAGGAAAATGAAATGAATCCCGGGGATAATCCTCCTGTTGGCATTCTCTTATGCACCAGAAAAGGCAAAAAAATGGTTGAATATGCGTGTGCTGGAGTAGACAATCAGTTGTTTGTATCGGAATATATGTTACAGCTGCCGGATAAGAAACGTTTGGAAGATTTTCTCATAAAACAATTAGACGAATTGGGACTATAAAAAAGAACAGATGCAAGGAGCCGTTACTCACAAATCAGTAACGGTTCTTTTAGATTGTTATTCATTGGAGCAAGCGCACATAATTTGTGTATGTTTTGCAAATCTTTTGTCAAAAGTCCTATGACTTTTGCAAGTATTGTTTTAAAAGTCCTATGACTTTCGAAGCGGGTTGACCTTTTGATTACGAATTAATGATAATCGTAAAAAATTTAAAAATTCCTGAGTAAAATCTCCCCTAACTGCAATTAAGTATATAGAAGGGTTGAAAACTTGCTTTGTACAACCGTATAAGATAATATTTTGTTAGGGGGATAATGGGGATGAGTAAATATCTTGAGAAGAATAAACCTGTTTATTACATCTGTGCTTTATATACGTTAAATGCGTTGATTGTGGTGCTTAGCGCGTGGGCGGTTAATATAAACCGATTTGGTCTGGACATGACGATTTCGCGTTATATCGGTCTTCGCCCGTGGACTGTTTTTATGTATGTAATTGTTTCCGGCGGAATGTCGGCTTTGGCATTCATACATATAAATAAAATTAAGATGAATATCATAAAAAAATCATTCTATAATCTTGCGATTTCCTGCGTATTTTTATGTTCCGTCTTTCCTTCGAACAGAGATTGGAATCTTCTCTTTTATAATATTCACAAAGTATTTTCTTATATGCTGATGTCCTGTGTAATAATCACACTAATCTGGATGCTCATAAAACCGGTTAACCGCCTACAGAGGATATTCAGCGTAGCTGCGATTCTTTATGCGGTATTCTTTGTTATTGTCTTTTTTATCACCAAAACCGAGTATTTTTTTAGGACCATTTTTATATGGGAGAATGCGTTTATCTATCTGTTTATCGCGGAACTGATGATAGAGAAGAGCAGGGAAAAACAATAGAAATAAAACCCCGCCACATGTGTCATCGATGGCTAAAATATGATACAATAGACGTATCTTTTATGAAGAGGGGTTAACACTATGGTAGTAAAATCAAAAGCAACAGAAGTATCTGTTTACAGAAACAGCGTTTCGGTTACGCGTGTGGGTTCCGTATCACTTCCCGCAGGACGCAGCACAATCTTTATCCAGGGTATGAGCAAGACCGCGAAGAGCGACAGCTTTTCGGTTAAATTCCCGACGGAAATTCATGCCGTAAATATCCAGGTTGTAAGCTACGAAGAAACCGGAGAAGATCTTGAATCCGAGAAAATCGCGAAGGAACTTTCCGAGTTAAATTACAATGTCGAAACTTATTCGATGTTAATCGAGTTAAGAAAAAAGAACGGCGATTTCTCATCCAGAAAAGACATATCCGTAGAAGATCAGGAAAAGTATCTTGAGAGTCTTCCCGAAAAGCTTTTTTCACTTCACGAAACAATCAATAAATTAACCGCCGAAAAAGAAAAAATCGGCGAAAAACTTAAAGAAGCCGAGGCTGAGGAAGAAAAGCCCTTAATCATGGTTGAACTCGAATGCGAAAAAGAGGGCGAGTATCCTTTCATCCTGCAGTATCAGGAATCCTCAGGCAGCTGGGAACCTAAATACGAAGTACGTTTCACCGGCGAGGGAAATCCTCTCGATGTATATATGAAAGCCAAAATCGTTCAGTGTTCGGGCGAGGACTGGAAGCAGGTTAAGGTCACACTTTACACCGGCAATCCTTCCGCTTCACAGAGCATTCCGAGCCTTCCGAGCGTTAAACTTTCCATCTACGAACCGCCTGTAGAGAGAGTTCGCGGCAAAGGTGTAATGATGGATATGGCAGCAGGTTCCGCTATGGCCGGCGCACAGATGATGCAGGCAGCAGCTCCGATGATGGGCATGGGCATGATGAATATGGAAATGATGAAGACCGCCGAAGCAACTGTTTCCGAAGAAGAAACTATGACTGCTTTCGAACTGCCTGATTTAAGGGATTTGTTAAGCGATACCGACGGCAACATCGCTAGCCTTCAAAGCTTCAAAGTCGACGCAAAATACAACTCACTCTGCATTCCCTGCGTCAAAGACACGAGCTTCTTAACCGCTACCATCACATCGGCTGACTGGCCTCTTCCCGCAGCAACCGCAGCCATTTATCTTAAGGAAGTATTCGCGGGCAACGTATACGTAAATCCCGACAGCGAGGAAGAAACCTTCATCCTTTCGCTCGGTCAGGACGAGAGATTAAACGTCATCCGCAAAGAGCTTCCCTGCAAGACTCAGGACGTCTTCCTCAAGAACCAGAAGAAGAAATCTCACGAGTACGCCATCAAGATTACCAACAAGTCTTCGGAGAGCATAAAAGTCCTCCTAAAAGACAGCATCCCCGTTTCTACGGACAAAACCATTGTGGTTGATGCAAGCGAATTAAGCGGTGGCGTAATCAACGAAGAAAACGGCGTAATTGACTGGGAAATCACTGTTGCGGATCATGCAAGCGAAGAAATCAAGCTCGCTTACACGATTACCTGGCCTAAGGACAAGCAGATCAGCAGATCCACGGATTATGTTTCTGTATCAGGCTCAGGTAAGAAATGCCCTTCATGCGGCGCTTCGGTATCCGGCAAATTCTGTCCGGTATGCGGCGCACCCGCTAAATAGACTGTAAAAGTGTCAATTATTATTTATAATTCCCTTGATGCTAAAATACCGATGTTTGATTAAATCAAATGCCCAAAATATAACTTGACAATCCGTAAAGGCGATATTATGATATCGTTTGAATAAAGAATCTTCGGGGTCGGGTGTAATTCCCTACCGGCGGTGACAGTCCGCGAACCGCTTCGGCGGCCGATTCGGTGCAATTCCGAGACCGACAGTAAAGTCTGGATGATAGAAGATGCAATTAAGATTGTTATTGCAGGCTCCGTTTTTTTGCGGAGCCTTTTTTATGCTCACAATCGCATTCAGCAGATTGCATTTACAGAATGCGAGGCGCGCTTGCAATTCTTTTAGCATAGAAGATTCCTTTATTACTAAATTTTCAACCTGAAAGGAATTCAATCATGAAACTTACCGTCAAAAAAATCACCACACTTGCAATGCTTGCAGCCATGGCATACATCGTAATGGCATTCATCAGAATACCGATTATGCCTGCAGCACCCTTCCTTGAATACGATCCGAAAGACATCTTTTTTGTAATAGCCGGATTTTTATTCGGACCGCTTGAAAGTCTTGTTATTATCGTTCTTGTTTGTCTCATTGAAATGGTGACCGTCAGCACATCAGGCCCCATCGGACTTTTGATGAACGTAATCGCCAGTGCCTGCTTCGTAATCCCGGCAGCACTCATTTACAAGAAAAAGAAATCACTTACCTTTGCGGTCATCGGCCTTGCAGCAGGCGTTCTCTGCATGACAGGCTCAATGGTGCTTTGGAACTGGCTTATTTCTCCGCTTTACATGGGCGTACCCCAGGAGGTTATC
>CAMYYF010000076.1:0-6395 GCA_947303375.1 uncultured Lachnospiraceae bacterium | reverse complement strand
TACTTCGTATCCCCAAGTATCGGATGTCCCGCATTCGCAAGCTGCACCCTTATCTGATGATGCCTGCCTGTGATAAGCTTTATCTCAAGACTTCCCGGACTCACTTCCTTATATTCGAGAACAGCCTTTTTCGCCTCTTTGTATCTCGGGTCTTTTTCATCCACCCTAAAAGACACATTCGCCTTCGCATCCTTGTAAAGCATATCTTCAAGAACGCCTTCCTTTTGCTCGAACTCTCCTAAAACCTCAGCCCTGTAATACTTGTCGATACGCCCTTTCACAAGGTCGTCCGAAAGCTTAGCCGCCGCATTTTTGTTAAGTGCAAAAAGCACCAGTCCGCTTACCGGCTGATCGAGACGATTTATAACCGCAAGGTAAGGATCTTTTTTCCCTTCAGCCGATAACATTTTCTTTATCTCGCTCTCAAGATCTTTCTGCGTAATGTTCTTCGTCTGTACAGGAATTCCCGCGGGCTTGTTAACAATTATAATTTCAGAATCTTTATATATAACTTTAATTTCCAATGTTATCTAAATTTTTTACCTTTATTTATTGTCTGTTTGCCTTAAATCCTAATCGAATAACAATCTCGGCTCCAATGTTACATTAACGGTTTTATGATGTATTTTTTTATAGGGATGGCGAAAAATGTTTCCGCAACGCAACCTTTTGCCGTCGGTTCTTAGTGAGCAAAATCGCGAACAGGCCGTTTCGAGGACTGTCTGAGCGAAGCGAGTTCCGCAGAAACGGTCTTGTATGTGAGCGATGCGGCGAACTTAGAACCGGACGTGCCGTTGCGGCGGAAATATTTTTCGCCATCCCCCTCTAAATTACATTTTAAATCTGTAACCAACACCCCAGAGGGTTTCGATGTAGATGGGGTGGCCGGAGTCTTTTTCGATTTTCTCGCGGATTTTCTTGATGTGAACCGTAACGGTTGCGATGTCGGTGCCTGCTGGCTCTGCTTTCCAGATTTCGCGGAAGAGGTCTTCTTTGCCGAATACGCGGTTGGGGTTTTCGGCGAGGAATAAAAGCAGATCGTATTCTTTGCCGGTGAAGGATTTTTCTTCGCCTTCGAGGAATACTCGGCGTGCAAGCTTGTCGATTTTAAGGCCGTTAACCTCGATGGTTTCGCTCTCGCCACGGTGTGCCGAGCCTACGAGACGGCTGTATCTTGCAAGATGTGCTTTTACTCTGGCAACAAGTTCACTGGGCGAGAAAGGCTTGGTCATGTAGTCGTCCGCGCCTATGCCGAGGAGCTGAACTTTGTCCCAGTCTTCCTTCTTGGCGGAAACAATGATGATGGGAATATCTTTTTCTTTTCTGATTTCCCTGCAGACCGTCTGTCCGTCGATTTCGGGGATCATAAGATCGAGTATTACAAGATCATAGTCGCCTTCGAGCGCCATTCTTAAGCCGTCTTTGCCGTTTAAAGCCACATCGACGGTATAGTTGTTCATTTCGAGATAATCTTTTTCAAGTTCCGCAATCGCAAGTTCGTCTTCAACTATCAGTAATTTCATAAACCCACCCTGTCTCTTTCGTTTTTTTGTTAACGGTTTCTTAAAATTTTAGTTCTCGTCTTCAAAGTCGCCCAGCATATTGATTACTTCGCTGTATTTTTCGACTTTTTCCTCTGTCAGACCATCCGAAGAATCCGCATCTTTTAATTCCGGGTCTTCGGGAAGTATTTTCTTTTCTTCCTCATCGGCATATGCGACATTCTCTATGTCGATATTAATCTGATCAGGCTCCTTGGTGTAATCCGCCATGATCTCGTCGGTGTATTTTCTTAATGTAAAATGAATGGTAAGTCCGACCGAGCCGTCAACCGTGGCCCAGATTCTGCCGCCGTGGTCTTCAATGATTTTCTTGGCGATGGAGAGTCCGATACCGTTTCCGCCCTTGTCGGAGTTACGCGATACATCCGAACGGAAGAATCTGTCAAAAATCTTTTCGGTATCTTCTTTGGGAATGCCCATTCCGTTATCCCTGACATCCACCTGTATATACTCGCCCATATCTTTTATACGCATTCTGATAACCGAACGCTCCGGGCTTTTGTATTTGACACTGTTTGATATGATGTTGTGAATTACCTTGCTTAGCTGAACGGGGTCGGCCAGAACGGCGGTACTCTTTTTAACTCTGTTGTCGTAAACGAATTTTACCCCCTGTTCCTGCAGATCGAAGATCATCTCCGATGCACAGTCGCCGAAATATTCGTCCACGGAAATACGTCCGAAGTTGTAGGTAATTTCACGTGCATCGATTTTCGAATAACCGGTAAGCTCGTTGATAAGAGCATTTAACGCATTTGCTTTGTTGTAAATGGTCTTGATGTAACGGTCCATTTTTTCGTCGGTATCCGCTACACCGTCCATGATTCCTTCGACATAACCTCTGATTGAGGTGATAGGTGTTTTAAGGTCGTGCGTGATATTTGCTATCAGTTCCTTGTTTTGTTTTTCCGCTAAGTTTCTACGGTCTCTGTTTTCCTTAAGCTTTATTCTCATGGATTCGAAATCCTTGAAAAGACCTTCGAATTCAGCCTGCTTGGGTTTGATTAACGATGTGTCGTAATCGCCGTTCTCGATACTGTGAAGTGCTTTTTTAAGCTGGTTGATAGGTTTGATGAAGCCGTACATAAGCCAGTTGACGAGCACGATACCTGTTAAAACAATTACGCAGAAAATAACTATTAACGCGGATAATAACGACTCCTGGGACATTGCGAAGCTTGTCTGTCCGTTGATTTCAACTTTCTCGACGATCAGGAAGCCGAAGACGTTTCGCAATACCAAATAACTCCCGACCACGAGTGAAGTCGGAACTATGAAAAAGAGAATAAATGTAATTATCAGTCGGGTATTAATCTTCATTGATTTCCCTTTCCGATTTTAATCTGAGCCTGAGACTTTTAAAAAAATCGGTCAGCATATGAGAACATTCTTCCTCTAAGACGCCCTCAATTTTGTCAACTTTGTGATTGAATTTATCCACGTTAAAAAGATCGAGGATCGAGCCTGCACAGCCTGCCTTTTCGTTCTTACAGCCGATTACCACAAGCGGAATTCTCGCCTGAACGATGGCGCCCGCACACATCTGGCAGGGTTCGAGCGTTACATACAAAACACAGTCCTCAAGCCTCCAGTCGCCTGTCTTTTTGCAGGCCTTGTTGATAGCCGTAAGCTCCGCGTGGGATAAGGTGTTCCTGTCTTTTTTACGCTTGTTGTAGCCGCGTGCAATGATTTCACCGTCTTTTACGATGACACATCCGATGGGAACTTCGCCTATCGACGCAGCTTTCCTCGCCTGAAGCATGGCCTTCTTCATGAACTTTTCGTGGTCGTAATCAAATCTCATTAATCACAAAACGACAAGGACTCCAAAGAGCCCCTGTCTCCTACTGTACTAAATCTTTTCTGAATACAAGAATAATCTTGCTTCCTTTGGGTTCGGGAAAGATCTTGTGGATCTCATATCCCTTACGCGCATATCTGTTGAGCGTTTCCTCGAAGGATTCAAAATCTTCTTCGCCCAAACGTGTTTTTTTAGGTCTGTCTTTTTCAAGTTTGATGGAATCGACGCATTCAACCTTATAATCATAAAGATTGTCGGCGATTCTTTTAAGATTGGAATGGATTTCCGATGCCGTGTTGACAAGACATACTTCAAGAGCATCTCTTAACTCCGCAACAGATGCCTTTTCAAAAATATCCATTTCAACTACTTTGTTTTTCTTAACAATTAAGGTGTCATAACCTTCAGATAACTCGAGGATTTTCTTTTTGGTGATATCCACATTTTCGGCTATTCTTCTGTATCCCTTTTCATCAAGATACGCAAGCGCAACCGCGTTGAGGTTATCTTCGTTTTTGTCAAGCCCCGTGTCAATCAGTTCTTCCGTCTCATCAATGTAAGACGACTGGATGTGAGTGTTTTTTCTGATCTCATCCAGCATGAGTTTTTTTAGATCTGCCATTTCCCATTCCCCTTTATATAAAATTTTTTAGCTAAAATATTGTGTACACTTTGATATTATCTTATTTTTCCCGTTCAAAGAATACGCATCCGTAACAATAAGTATCTATTCCGTGATATTTCTTTTTTTATGTGGTATAATGAAAACCACAATAAATTGTGTTTTTTTATGATAATTAATTATTTTGCCACTATATAAGGCTTTTCATTCATATTTGGAGGTTTTTATGAAAATTCACGGATTAAGCAAAACCACACTTCTCGATTTCCCCGGCCATCTCGCATGCACCGTCTTTACCGGTCACTGCAATTTCAGATGTCCTTTCTGCCATAACGGAGAACTTGTTCTCTGTCCCGATTCCGAACCCGGAATTCCCGAGGAAGACTTCTTTGCTTTTCTTGAAAGTCGTAAAAACCGTCTCGAAGGTGTCGCAATCACCGGCGGCGAACCTACCGTAAACGCCGATCTGGTGGATTTTATCAAAAAAATCAAAGAGCGCGACCTGCTGGTAAAACTTGATTCAAACGGCACCAGACCTGATATCCTAAAAGAATTAATCGACAGTTCCCTTGTCGACTACATCGCCATGGACATAAAGTCTTCAAAAGAAGGCTATCCTAAGGCATGCGGTCTTAAATCAATGGATCTTTCCATAATCGAAGAATCGGTAAATCTTTTAATGAATTCCGGTATCGAATACGAATTCAGAACCACTGTCATGAAAGAACTTCATTCCGAAAAAGAATTTCGCGAAATAGCCGAATGGATAAAGGGCTGTTCTGCTTATTACCTTCAATCCTTCCGTCCTTCCGAAACACTGCTCGGCCATATGATGGACGACGATTTCAAGGCTTCATTCCCTACCGTTTTCACGCCTTACACAAACGAAGAACTTAAAGGTATTCGCGATATGCTTATTTCTCTCGGAGTAAATACTTCGTTAAGAGGTATCGCTTAAATCTTCTGATTTTCCTCTACAAACTTGATGTAATTGACAACCATCAGAGCAATTCTGAAGGTTAATGCATCGTTGAATTCTCTGACATCCAGTCCCGTGGACTGTTTTAATTTTTCTATTCTGTATCCCAAGGTGTTTCTGTGGATATACAGTTTTCTTGCGGTCTCGGATACGTTGAAGTTGTTGTCAAGAAATGCATTTACGGTACTGATGACTTCTTCGTCAACCTCTTCGGGCAGCTCGTCTCCGAATACCTCATCCACAAAGATTTTGCAAAGATTAACCGGAAGCTGATAAATAAGTCTGCCTATTCCGAGCGAATTGTACGCCATAATGGTCTTTTCGGAATAAAAGATGGCTCCGACGTCGAGTGCCATTTTGGCCTCTTTGTACGACTGTGATAAAAGATGTAAATCTTCAACCACTGCGCCGTAAGCCACTCTTGTCTTTATCATGACTTCTGTATTTAAAATCTCTTCCACGCACTTGGCCATATCTTCGATATTGTCGAGATCTTCGTCCTCGCCTAATGTGTGAATGAGAATGATGTTTTTATCATCCACGCTGACCGTAAAATCGCCTTCCTCGGCAAACGCGCTCTTTAATGCCTGCATTGCTTCGGGAGATTTTTCCCTTGAAACCTCAACCACATACACTATTCTCTTTGCGTTGTGAGAGATTCCAAGCTTTCTTGCGCGGTTATAAATATCTACTGATAAAAGATTGTCCAGTAATAGATTCTGGAAATAAATCGTGGTATCAAACTGTTCTCTGTAAGCTACTAAAAGATGTGTCAGTTCGTTGGTGCAGATTTTTCCGTAAACATACGTGTCTGCGGGATTTCCCTTTGCGGCAAGTACGAAAACCGGTTCGTCTTCGTCTTTAATCTTAAACAAAGTAACGTCTCCGATTATCTGGCTGTCGGCCTTTGATGAGAAAAACTCAACCATGGCCTCAGTGTTCGGGATATCCTTACTTGTTGCCGCCATTAAAAGGCCCTGTCCGTCAACTACGAAAAAATCGGTCTTGGAAACTTCTTTTAATTCTTCAATACTGGTTTTGATAACCTGTTTTGTAATCATTATTACTCCTAAATACTATTTAAAGAACGGGAACCAGCTCTTCTTGTTGTCCTCGGGTTTGCCCAAAACTTCTTCCGCAACTTCCCACGCAGATTTCTTGGGCTTGGTTTCTTCAGTCTCAGCCTTTACGGCTTCTTTAGCCTTTTCTTTTCCTGCATCAGCCTTGGCTGCCTTCTCCTTGTTGTCATTATCTGCTTTATCTTTCTTAGCGTCTGCTTCTGCTTTTACAGCGTCCTTAGATGAAGCTTTATCTTTCTTGTCCGAATCCGCTTTGGCTTCAGACTTGGTTCCATCTGCTTTGCTCTCGGCTTTTGCTTCGCCTGATTTGCTGTCGGATTTAGCTTCGGACTTAGAAGCATCGGATTTGCCT
>CAMYYF010000075.1:0-6452 GCA_947303375.1 uncultured Lachnospiraceae bacterium | reverse complement strand
GCTGAAGCTGGTCGATACCTACGGGAACAACATCTGTCTGATATAAAAGAATGTCTGCAGCCATAAGTACGGGATATGTGAAAAGGCCTGCATTAATATTATCTGCATGCTTTGCTGACTTATCCTTAAACTGAGTCATTCTGTTCAGCTCGCCCATATATGTGAAGCAGTTTAAAATCCATGCAAGCTCAGCGTGTCCCGATACATGTGACTGATAATAAATACAGTTCTTCTCGGGATCAAGTCCTGCAGCTATATAAAGTGCAAGAAGATTTTTAGCTTTCTGTCTGAATTCAGTAGGATCCTGTCTTACAGTGATCGAATGAAGATCTACTACAGAATAAAAGCACTCATACTGTTCGGACAATGTGAGCCAGTTTTTTAAAGCTCCGAGATAATTGCCCAAAGTAAGGCACCCTGTAGCCTGCATTCCTGAAAATAATACTTTCTTGTCGTCAATCATTTTAAGTTACCGTCTTTCGTTTATTTTAAATAACTTTCTGTATTTTATATGAAAGACATATCAAATGTCAAAAAGTTTTTATTTGTTTCCGAGCAAATCCTTGCTGAAAGTTACTTTGAATACAGCACAGGATCTGGATTCGAGCTCAAACTTCATGCCCTGCTTGGTTTCTTCTTTCTCTTCTTCTTTTTCTTTAACATCGCCCGTCGAGAATACAACGTCCCATTTGGCAGACACAGGAAGGAAAGGAAGCGAGAATGTAATCTCTTTCCAGTAGAAATTATAAGCAAGATAATAAAGAGTTACATTACCTTTATCAAGGCTTGAATACATAATACCGAGATGTCTGTTATATGTTGCAAGATCAGCTTTCCAGGCTTCGTCCGAATGGTAGGATAAATCGGGATATCCGATATGAGCTCTGTCAAGCATTGAAAACTCGCGGTTTAAAACAGCATTTAAATCGCTCTTTCTAAGAGCAATAAGCTTCTTTGTATATTCAAGCATCTCCGAAGCTTCTGCTGTAAGATTCCAGTTTATATAGCTGACAGCATTGTCCTGACAGTAAGGGTTGTTGTTACCGTTCTGGGTATTGCATATTTCATCACCGGCTAAAATTAGCGGTGTACCCTTTGAAGAAAATACAAGGAACAACGCATCCTTCATCATTTTCTTACGTAATTTCATAACTAAACTCTTCTTGGTCTTGCCTTCAATACCGCAGTTCCAGGAGAAATTGTAATCACAGCCGTCAACATTCTTTTCGCCGTTATCTTCATTGTGCTTTCTGTCGTAAGAAACAAGATCGTTTAAAGTAAAACCGTAATAGTTTGTAATAAAGTTAACACAGGCGCTCTTTTCCGGATAATTCTTGGTGTAATAAACAAGATCCTTTAATGTCCCTTCATCACCCTTTAATACTTTTCTCATCTGATACATAAATGCATCGGAATATGATGAAAGGTTGCGCTTTGTGGGAATGAAAGCAGCCTCATAAATCTCATTCTCGGGAATATAATCGTATAAAAGTTTGGTATCACCGAATAAGGGGTCGTTTGCTATAAAAGAAAACGGAATCTTGTTGCCCTTTAAATGGAAACCGTCGACATTGTAATTTAAAAGCCAGAATTTAAGCACTTCATAAATCTTATGCTGCTTAACTTTATCAGGGAAATAGAACTGTAAAACGACTTCAATTCCGTTTTTATGAAGCGTCTTGACAAATTCTTTGAATTCTTTTACAGGCTCATTTGTTGCACAGTATGAAGCCTTGGGGGCAAAATAAAAGCCCTCTTTATAGCCCCAGTAATTGACTTTGTTTTCAGCCTTATAGTCAGTGGTATCGACCATAAAAGAATTGTCTTTTGAAATTTTTTCGAATTCCTCAAACTCATAACAAGGCATAAGTTCAAGAGTTGTAATGCCCAAATCTTTGAGATAATCAAGCTTTTCCAGGATGCCTTTAAAGGTACCTTTATTTTCGACTTTGCTTGAAGAATGAGCTGTAAAACCTCTTACATGCAAAAGATAAAAGATTGAATTTTCAAAAGAAATACCGGGCTTTTCGTCTTTATTAAAATCATCAAGTTTAACAATTGATGAATAGATTTCGTAATTATCTTTCTTTAAACCGAATTTTTCATTTCCAACGAGAGTATACGAATAAGGATCGGCAAACTCTTTTTCATCTGAATAAAATTTGTAAAGATATTTATCGTATTCAATGTCTTTTATGATCACAGAAAAAACATTACCGTTTCTGTATTCTTTGGAAAGCGGAATTCTGGTAATATTTTTGGACTTTTTGTTCTTTAAAATAATACCGCAGTTGTCGGAATCACTTTCAAACGCAAACAAAACCCCGTCATTTACAGGAGTTGCTCCGCATTTGCAAGGATATCCCTTTTCAAGCTTAAAATTAATCATTCGTAATCCCTCGGGTTTGGAACTTCGATTTCGCCGGGAACACCGGAAGGCATAAGCAATTCGGCCTTTTTGCTTTTAACATAATAAGCAAGAATAAGATCGTATAAATTGCCGACAAATCCGATGATACCGCCAAGAACCAGATTGACAAACATAAATACCCAGCACCATCCGATAGAATTTTCAAAATAAGAAACAGCCGCAGCGGCCTCGGGTTTTGTGCTGAAATTCCTAAAAGAATTGATAACTTTCATGTATCTGATACAGCCGATGAGGTTATAAACCATCAGACAGAGGGTTGCAAAACCGTAACCTACGGCAAGAGTAACAAGACCGATAACAAACTGAATAACGACAATAAAAATCCAGAGTCCGAAAGAGACATACATCAGTCTTGTTATCTTTCTCATAAATTTAGCGATTTCAATTTCGTTCATAAGTTACTCCTAACCATATCAGACTTTATTATTATATACATAATTGTATTTTTTTTAAAGTATGTTAAAATATATTTGTTTGCACGGAGGTATTATATGTCAAACTTAAACGAAATCCCTGAAGAGGAAATGACAGTCGACCTTGATCTTGAAGACGGCAGAAAAGTTACCTGCGCAGTCGTTACAATATTCGAGGTAAAAGGAAAAGATTATATTGCTCTTCTTCCCATGGTTGACGAAGAAGATGATTTGTACGGCGAAGTATGGCTTTACGGTTACAGCGAAAATCCCGATGACCCTAACGAAGAGCCCGAGCTCATTTCCATCGAGGATGATGACGAATACGAAGCCGTTGCGGATGCTTTTGACGAATATCTTGATACCCAGGAGTTTGATGAGATTATCGAGGACTAGTTAATGAAAGTTGCTGCCATTATTGCAGAATACAATCCTCTGCATAACGGACACGAATTTCAGATTAAAAGAGCCAGACAGTTAACAGGTGCCGATTTTATTATCGTTGTTATGAGCGGTGATTTCACCCAGAGAGGTGTTCCCGCAATAATCGATAAATACCAGCGTACCAGAATGGCTTTAAACGCAGGCGCGGATCTTGTAATAGAGATGCCGCTTTATTATTCATGTTCTTCTGCCGAGTATTTTGCATCGGGAGCAATCAATCTTTTAAAAGGATTAGGCGTTGTTGACTATCTCGTATTCGGTTCCGAATGCGGCGATATTAAAATTCTAACCGACATTGCGGATGTATTAATCAATCACAAGCAGGAAATCTCGGGTGTTATTCACGGTCTCGTAAAAGAAGGAATCTCCTATCCCATTGCAAGGGTTCGTGCAGTTGAAGAAGCAATTCCCAATTCTTACGAACATGTTGAAGCAATGAATTTCCCGAATAATATTCTGGGATTCGAATATATAAGAGCATTAAAGCAGTTTGAATCGTCCATTATTCCCGTAACCAATCTTCGTATCGGTGCAGGATATCACGACAGAATGATGGATAATCCTATCTGCTCGTCTCTTGCTATCCGTTCTTCTTTGGAAGAGACAAACGAACTTGAACACATAAGGTCACAGATACCTTTCCATGTATATAAAATCCTTGAAGAACAGTATGATAAAACATTCCCCGTTCTAAATAAGGACATCTCTTCCATCCTTAAATACAAGCTTTTATTGGATGAAGGAAAGGGTTATGAAGAATATCTTGATATATCTCCCGATTTCTCGGCCAAGATAATTAAGAACCTTAACAAATACGAATCATATTCACAGTTCTGCGATTTGTTAAAGAGCAAAGACATCACGTATGTAAGAGTTGCAAGAAATCTTCTCCACATACTTTTGAATATTAAAAAAGAATCCATGAAAAAATACAAAGAAGAAGGATATATCTTCTATGCAAGAATGCTTGGATTCAAAAAATCATCAAACGAGCTTTTATCGGCACTTAAGTCAAAAGCAACAATTCCTATCATTTCAAAGCTTGCTGATGCAAGACATCAGATAAACCCAGTAGGTATGGAAATGCTCGAAACCGATATTCAGGCAGCGCATATTTACGATACTATCGTTTCAGAGAAGTTTGGAATACCGACTGTATCTGAGTTTTCCAGAGAAATTGTAATAATCGAATAAATAAGAAAGAGCCGGGCACCTAACGGAGCCCGGCTCTTTTTTAGTTCGGTGTCTGACTCCCTTTGGGTGTCTGACACCATTTTTAGTTCTTAAAAGAATGAATCGGTGCGGGAATTCTTCCGCCTCTGTTAATAAAATCATCGCAGGAGAAGTTATTGACAGGCATAATCGGAGCATGTCC
This sequence comes from uncultured Lachnospiraceae bacterium, assembly GCA_947303375.1. Taxonomy (GTDB): domain Bacteria; phylum Bacillota; class Clostridia; order Lachnospirales; family Lachnospiraceae; genus UBA3766. The sequence goes on along the minus strand of CAMYYF010000075.1, from coordinate 1,789 downwards.
CAAAAGACCGCCGAATTCTACATTCTCTCCCACTTCTTTTCCGATAACGGGGATAATTCTTACAGCCGTGGTCTTCTGATTTACCATGCCGATAGCAAGTTCATCTGCAATAATACCTGAAATTGTTGTAGCCTTAGTTGAGCCCGGAATTGCAATCATATCAAGGCCTACAGAGCAAACACAGGTCATTGCTTCAAGCTTCTCAAGTGTAAGTGCGCCTGCTTCAACGGCATTAATCATGCCCTGGTCTTCTGAAACGGGAATAAATGCACCGCTTAATCCGCCTACATATGAGGATGCCATTACACCGCCCTTTTTAACCTGATCATTTAGTAATGCAAGGGCTGCGGTAGTTCCGGGTGCGCCTGCATATTCAAGACCGATTTCACAAAGAATATCTGCTACGGAATCACCGATTGCAGGTGTGGGTGCAAGTGATAAGTCTACAATACCGAAAGGAACACCCAGTCTGTCGGAAGCTTCCTTTGCAACAAGCTGACCTACTCTTGTAACCTTAAATGCAGTCTTCTTAATAGTTTCACAAAGAATTTCGAAGTCTTTTCCTCTAACCTTTTCAAGTGCTGTTTTAACAACTCCGGGGCCTGATACACCGACATTGATGATACAGTCTGCTTCAGTCACGCCGTGGAAAGCACCTGCCATAAAAGGATTGTCATCGGGAGCATTACAAAATACTACTAACTTTGCGCAGCCTAATGAATCTTTTTCCTTTGTATATTCTGCTGTTTCTTTTATGATTTCACCCATTAACTTTACCGCATCCATATTGATACCGGTCTTGGTTGAACCAAGGTTAATGGATGAGCAGACTCTGTCCGTTTTTGACAAAGCTTCGGGAATTGATTTAATAAGCATTTCATCGGCAGGAGTCATTCCTTTAGATACAAGCGCCGAGAAACCGCCGATAAAGTTAACGCCTACTGCTTTAGCAACTTCATCAAGTACTACGGCAAGTTCGGAAAAATCTGAAGGGCTCTTACATGCAGCAGCTCCGATTAAAGCAATTGGAGTAACAGAAATTCTCTTATTTACAATGGGAATACCGAATTCTTTTTCGATATCCTTACCTGTTTTAACAAGATCCTTAGCATATTTGTAAATCTTGTCGTATATATTCTTTTTTACTTTTTCCAAATCCGAATCAATGCAGTCAAGAAGTGAAATACCCATCGTAATAGTTCTTACGTCAAGGTTTTCCTTTTCTATCATTTCATTGGTTTCGGATACTTCGTTTATATTAATCATGTTTTCACCTATATCGTGGAGCCGGACACCCTGCGGGAGTCAGGCACCAACCCTAAATTTATTTAAATTCTGTGCATGGAGTCAAAGATTTCTTCTCTCTGACATTTAATAACAACGCCGATTTCCTCACCAATCTGCGCAAGTTCATCAGAAATATCTCCGATGGGCTTTGAAGCGGCATTCATGTCTGTAATCATCATCATGTTAAAGAACCCGCCTGTGATAGTCTGGGAAATATCCTCTATATTGATATTGTTGTTTGCAAGATAAGTACAGATCTTGGCAATAATACCTACACCGTCCTTACCAACAACCGTAATAATTGTTTTTTTCATAGTTTTGACTCCTTTGATATATATTTAACAATATACTATTTTAGACATTTCATTTCTTTTTGCAACATAAATCGGAAAATCCAGCCCGTCATATTTTGTATCAGACATCGTAATTTCGACTTTTACTGCTTCATAAGCAAGGTCCGGAAGGTTGTTTTTATCACTTAAATGCCCTATCATGATGCTTT
>CAMYYF010000074.1:0-6608 GCA_947303375.1 uncultured Lachnospiraceae bacterium | reverse complement strand
TCTTTATTTTCCTTACACCACTTTGCTTTCGCGGATGCTTTTTTCCTGCATTCTTCCACACTGTCCGACTCAATGCACTCAATTATGCGGTCGGTCAGTTCAACTTTTAAAAGTTCATATTTACCGTCTTTTGAAACAATAATGTACCGGTTAACATGACTTATCCTATGGGCGTTATTTTCCAAAGATATATGAATATCCTCATAGCTTTTATTGTATTTTGTATAATCAGCCACGGGACAGCCCTCGAATTCTTCTGCGGGCTTCCACTTTTTGATTTTATTTTCTGCTTTTATGATTCCCGGAATCACCGCGAAGATTAAATAGAGAAGTGCCGGATCAAGAAGACCTAAAACCGCAAGCCACTTAACCGAAGAAGTCAGAAATCCGATGATTACACAGATGCCTCCCACTGCGGGAATGCCCGAGACGTAATGTCCGGTTCTTTTGCTTGAAACGGCAGCGCCTATGGTAATGCCCCATGAAAGGAGCGCGAGGATAAGAAAAATATCACATATTATATTATCTTTTATGAACTGTATTATCACCATATTACAAAAACGCCTCTCCTGAATTAGGAGAGGCTGCTCTTTTAGTCATCGTCCTCGTCGTCATCATTAAAATTTGTAACGATAATTTTGTCTCTGTCCGGTTCAAGCTCAAACGCCAGCGCACTGACTAAAGCCGCCAGGGCTCCGTAGATCTTTTTCGAGCCTCCGTCAATAGTGCTGAACGAAGTATCATAAGAACTGTTGAGTCTAACATTTACAAAATCCGAATCCATATCGAAAGCCAGCTTGTGAAGGTTCGGATAATCAATCACGTGAGGTTTTCTGCCGGAGAAAACAATCTTTTTGTCTGTAACCACAAATCCGTGCTTTCCCGATGAAAAAATACCGGTATTCACATAAAAGATTACATTATCATCAGGAGTAATCTGGCCTTTTATGGCTTTGTTAATAAAGGCTTCCATTTTCTCTTCTTTTTTGCCTTTATAATATACGCCTGCTTCAACCATTTCCCTTTTGATGTATTTTATGATTTCTTCCGAAGTGCCGAGCTCATTTGTACAATATGCAAATGCTTTCATGGCTTCTTTGGAATCTTTGCCTTTTAGAAGCTTTTTGTATTCGACTCTGTAATCAAACCATTCTTTCTTTTTGAAACCGTCTTCGACGTCTGCTTTTTTCTTCGCTGCAGGTTCTTTCTCAACCTGTTCGACTTCTTCACTGCCTTCCGTCTCAAACTCGGTTCCGCAGTAAGGACAACGCATAATGTTAGGCTTGTCCGTATTTTCAAGCTTTCCGTTACAGTTCGGACATTTTAACATTTCGACTATTTTTTTCATTTTTTTGTAACCCCTTTTCCCATATTCAAGCAAAAAAATATTTAGTTTATCCGATAAATATTTTACCTTAATAAGGTGTGAAAATCAATAAATTAAAAAGTGCAGCCGTCGTGACTGCACTTATAATTTAAGCCTTCGCGGGAACCTTTTTACCTGATAAAAGCTTTAAGCAAATCGCTGCTAAAACAATCAACACAAGAAATTGCCAGATACCGCTGTAATATTTCGTTACCCAGCTGGTTGCCAGATCGGTATTGATGTATCCGTTAAGGATGCTCGGTCCCGAATTTAAAACCGCATGCATTATTGCCGCAGGCCAGACAGAACCGCTTTTTACGGTAATAAATGTCAGCATTATTCCGATCAAAGTACAGAAGAGACACATTCTTGCAATTCCGACATAAGGAAATCCGGGATAGTCCGTTCCGAAATTATGACCTGTGCAGGTTAAGGGCGCATGCCATAATCCCCAGATTATACCGCCGATTATTACGGCTAAGATTCTGCCGCGAAAAGCGCCTTTGCCTTCACCTTCCGCACCAAAAAGTTTTAAAAGCTTTGGCATCATATAGCCTCTCCAGCCGGCTTCTTCTCCGAATGCCGCGAACGATGAAAACACTCCGGAAATTATTGCTGCTAACGGATATATATAGAGAATTCTTTTATCAATTTCCAGTTTCAGATAATACTCGGGATCATACAGTTCTCTGAAGAAAAGAATCGTCAAAACATTACCGAGTTCAATATAAACCCAGGGAAGAAGGATTGCCAGTACAAAGAAAATCCACTTTTTTTCTTTAAAGGAAATCCCAAACATCATGGAATCTTTTCCGTATAATTTAAAACCTTCTTTGGTAACAAGTCTCGTTAAAATATGCGCTAGTAAAGGTGCCAGCATTCCAAGTGCGATGAAACTTTCCTTCGCACTCGACATTTCCTGCCAGGTTTCAAATTTCATATTGGTTATAAAAAACCACGCATATGCTAAGCCGAATGAAAAGGCAAGGTATATAAGAAGTCTTTTTAATTCAAGTTTTTTATTCATCCATACCCTCCTTTCTTTCGTAAAAGAAAACCGTGATCTTATATGAAAGCCAGAAAAAGAAAAGCGATATTACAGGTGATAAAATCGAGACTACGGTTAATTCAAACGCATGCTTGTCGGCCCATTCAATCAGCTTCAAAAAGTCCCATTTATCCAGTATTTCCAGGTCTCCGAAAAGGAAAAACGCCACAACGGCAAATCCTACCATTAACCAGAATATTGTCTGAAAAGTCCTGGCTTTTACATTTCCAAAAAGAAGATTAACCGGTATGTCCACCATATGCATTATTAATACCAGACACATACTCGGAACTGCGATTGCCATACACAGATTCGCCGAATTAACCAGCCTTTCCACATCGCTCATAAAAGCATTGTTAATAACTAAAAGAATGTAATACAGCGATAAGAATACATATGTCAGAATTCCTACAAAAATATACTTTGATGCCACATATTTTTTCTTATCAAGCGGCAGTGCCAGCATATATGAACGAACCTTGTTTTTCTCATCATAAACAACTGTTTTGTTAAAGCAAAAACTGACCAGCATTATAAAAACATATAAGACAGACGGAAGAATTGTTAAAAATATTACATCCAGCATATTAACCATTTCTCCTGCCTCGGTGACTGCCATAAAATTTTCGTTAATATAATTCCCCGAAAAGATTACACGGAATATTAAAAACAGAATAACGAGGCCTGCCATCGTAATTGATACTTGTTTGCCCTTAATCGAGACAAAATCTTTGTATAAGAGTCCACCCATCAGATAACACCTCTCTTTCTTTCTGCTATGTATAACGAGAGGCCATAGGAAATTGCGCTTACCAGAACAGCCGCGATCAAAACAACCCATGCTTTGGTCTTAATATAATCAAGCCATCCCCAAACGTTTAACTCTATTTCTTTTTCAAGGACTGCAACTTTCCAGACTACTATCAGTTTCTTTAAATTAAGAAGGACCACCGCCAAAACCGTCACAAGTATGGCAAATACCTGGCAATACTGATCCTTGCCATATCCTAACAGTATATTGAAAAAGACAACAAGTGCTCCGTAAATGCTAAGAAACGATGCAAAGAATACAACCGTTCCCATTAATTCGCCAAAAGTCATCATATCGGTAAGCGAAGAAATCATAATCGCCAAAACCGTATCAACAACAATTCCGATACCAAAAAGCGCATAAATGGTCAGGAATCTTGCAAGAAGTCTCTTGGGAATGGATAGAGGAATCGAACTCGAAATCCTGTTAAATCCTGCCTCTCCGTCCGCATTGAAAATAACGGTCATATCTAAAACGGCCGACAGCGGAATAATCATAAAAATCAAAAGCACAAAGGAACCTATGTTTTTCACATCAACTGCCGTTAAATCATTATCCAACAGCATATCCGCGCCGGCTTTTGCAATATTGCCGAAGCGTGCGCTTAAAACATACATTAAAGCCAGAACAAATACGCCAAGCAGGACGAAAGAGAAGGTTCTTAGTTGTTTTTTTAGACACATTATGTCTTTTATAATCAAACCCTTCATAAATCTACCTCTTCTTGTTAACGTAGAAAATCATTATCTGCTCCAAAAGCGCAGGTTCAATTAACATATCCGGATAAAGTTTTGCTGCGGCATGTCTGTCGTTAACAAGTACTTCAGCACCAAAGCTGCTTTCTTCGAAGCTTACGATAAGAGACTCACTGATTTTGGAGAGTTCTTCTTTTTTACATTTAAGTATTCCGTGCTTTTCGAGTATTTCGTCTTTGTTGCCCGACAAAACAATTCGTCCGCCGTCGATAAATACGACTTCATCCGCTATTTTTTCAAGATCGCCCGTGATATGGGATGATAAAAGAATCGTATGGTCTTCTTCAACCACAAACTCACGGAAAATATTAATCATTTCGTTTCTTACAATCGGATCGAGGCCGCTGGTCGGTTCATCCATGATAAGCATCTTTGCATGATGGGACAAAGCCACGGCAATCTGAAGTTTCATTCTCATACCTCTTGAAAATTTGCCGCAGGGCTTCTTTGAAGGAAGTGAGAATCTTTTAAGATAATCGAAGAAAACTTCCTCATCCCAGTTCTTGTAAATATTCTTCATCATAATGTTGATGTCTTTGCCCGTCATAAAATCATGAAAACCCATTTCATCGAATACAACACCTACATCTTCTCTTAAGGAAGCGGATTTGCCGTCGACCGGCTGTCCGAATAAAAGAACCTCGCCCGCATCTTTTTTAATTACATCAAGTATCAGATTTATGGTTGTTGTCTTGCCTGCTCCGTTCTGACCGATGAATCCGCAGACAGAGCCTTCCGGTACGGCGAAGCTTATCTTATCAAGTTTAAAATCACCGTAATCTTTGACAACATCTTTTAGTTCTATTACATTTATAACTTCATCCATAATGTCATCCTTTCTGTTTCTCCTCGTAAATGATATCAAGCATTTCCTTCATTTCTTCAAGAGACACTTTGCCAAGGAGTGCCTTATCAACGGCCTTTTCCATATATTCTTCAATGGCAAAGCGCATGGACTCTTTCATAAGGTCGCTGCTTACACCTTTTACGAAGCTGCCCTTTCCGACAACGGATTCAATATATCCGTCGCGTTCGAGCTCTTCATAAGCACGTTTTGTTGTAATTACACTGATTTTTAATTCTTTTGCCAGAAATCTCATTGAAGGAAGAGCGTCCCCCGCCTTCAGGTCTCCTGTCATAATTAGGCCTTTAATTTGTTCTTCGATCTGCTCGTAAATAGGAACTCCCGAAGCGTTACTGATAATGATGTCCATATGGTTTTCCTTTTCTTTGCGCAAAGAAGAGAAAATGCGCACTTTTCTCTTCACAATAATTATTGTATATATTCAATATATACATTTTGATTTTAAATGTCAACACCAAAAATAAAAATGCACCCGTTTGATTTTTTTACGAGTGCATTTTCAAAACCTGATGAATTTTGAGCAGTATATATTAAGTAAGTTTCAGGTTTAGGGTTGTTTTAGTAATTAAAGTTTTTCTTGGAAGGATACTTAATTGTATCAATACCGTATCCGCCGTTCTTTTTGATGGTCATGTAATATGTCTGTCCGCCGTCGGCTATCTGTGTGTAGCAGAAGCCTTCTTCATCAAATTTGTCGGTGATTTCCATCTGTCTGTCTTTGTAGTAAACCCAGATTGTGCCATCATCCAGATACTCTACGGAAGGCATCATTATGTGTTCCATGATTTCCTGTTCGTTTACAGGTTTTTCATTTCCGTTTATATCAATCGTGATGCCGCCGCCGCTAATCTCTACAGGGGCTCCGTCGGTGCCGGTATAAGAAATCTTGTACTCGCCCTGTGTTTCATCGATATCGAGAGTTGCGGTTGTCTGGTCGCCCTGTACCCAGAGCTGAATCTGTCTCTGAATGTTTCCGACATTAGCCGCATAAGCCGTGGTTCCCAAACCTCCGACTGTAAATATGCCGATACATGCTGCTATAATTGCTCTGATTTTATTCTTTTTATTTATTTTTGCCATTATTTCTACCTCCGGTGAAAAATTTTCGGAGGTATGAAGTACCGAAAACGCCTGTTTGTATTTTTCTTTATTCGTCATTTTCCCATCCCTCCTTTAATGTTTCCTTGAGAAGGTTTCTTCCACGCGATAATCTTACTTTCACATTGCTTTCGGATGTTTTTAAAATCTCCGAAATCTCCTTAACGGTGTAATCCTCGAAATAGAATAGGTGAATGGCGATGCGATATTTTTCCGGAAGCTTCATTACCGTTTCAAACAGTTCTTTTGAATCTTCCGTTTCGAAAGCCAGTGTTTCCATTGTTTCATCCAGAGTGACTTTGTTTTTTCTCCAGAATGAAGCGTTTATATTTTTTGCTTTATTGATTGCCACCCGTATAAGCCATGCTTTTACGTGTTCTTCCGTCTCAAATTCTTTTTTGTTCGAAAAGTACTGTACAAATGTGTCCTGAACTGCATCCTCTGCATCGTCGGGGTTCTTGCAAATGTTAAACGCCACGGCGTAGAGATTGTTTTTGTACTTGCCGACCAGTTCGTTTAATGCAGGTCTCATGAGTTCTCCTGTTTAGTAATTTTTTAAGGCCTTTCACACATAATACAAACGAAAGAGACGAAAGGTTACAAAAAATATTTTTTTACAGCCATTTTTTTAATTTAAATATAATCAGGCTTCCGACAACAATGAA
>CAMYYF010000073.1:0-6710 GCA_947303375.1 uncultured Lachnospiraceae bacterium | reverse complement strand
GAGAACTTCTACAACATTACTAGCTTAACAAAATACGTAGTAGAAAATATGTAATTATTTTATGATGCCTTCCCCTTTGGGAGGGCATCAACTAAAGTTTAAAAGGAGATTATCCAAATGAGTAAGAACATCAATGCCAGATGCGTTGTTACAGGCTTAGGAATGATCAATGCAATCGGTAAAAATGTTGAAGAATGCTGGGAGAATGCCCTTAAAGGCACACCCGGAATAGATAAAACAAGAAGCGTAAATTCGGATGACTGTTACGCACATCTCGGAGCAGAAGTAAAAGATTCCGACATCGAAATGAACGATAAGGTAGACAGAGTCTCAATGCTTTGCTTACAGGCTTCAAAGGAAGCACTTAAGGATGCAGGAATTACGGATGCCAATGTGGATGCAGCACGTTTCGGTGTTATCATGGGAAGCTGTGTCGGCGGCGTCGTAAGTATTGAAAACTACATCGAAAAAGGCGAAAAAACAGAAGATATTAATAAGATGACAATCGCATCCATCGCAAACCATGTTGCTAACATGGCAGGCGCAAAGGGTGTCGTTACTAATATAGGCAATGCGTGCGCAGCCAGTACAATGAGCGTTGCATATGCATGTGAACTTATAAGAGCAGGTGTGGGCGATGTATTTATCGCCGGCGGTGCAGATGCTTTTGCAAGCGTTCCCTTCGCAGGATTTACCGCACTTCATGCTCTTTCCGAAAATCCCTGCTCACCGTTTAACCATTCAAACGGTATTACATTAGGTGAAGGCGCAGGCGCAATCATCGTTGAGTCTTATGAGCATGCAAAGGCCAGAGGCGCAAAGATTTACTGCGATGTTTTATCAGCAGGTATTTCTTCAGATGCTCATCACATCACTGCTCCCAGACCCGATGGTATCGGTCAGATGTATGCAATAAGAAGAGCACTTGATAAATCCGGTGTGGATAAAAAAGACCTTGATTACATCAACGCACACGGAACAGGAACAGCCAAGAACGACGAAGCTGAGTTCCTCTCAATCCATACAATTTTCGATGATGCAAACGATCACTTAAGCGTTTCATCCACCAAGGCAATGGTTGGTCACTGTCTCGGCGCAGCAGGCGCAATCGAAGCAGTTTATGCAATAAGAGCATTAACGGATAACAAGGTTCCGCCCACAATCGGTTACTCAGAAGAAGATCTTGAAGCCTTAAAAGAAAAGGCAGGAAAGATTGACTTTATGCCCAACGAAATGAAGGCTAAGGAACTTAATTACGTAATGAGCAACTCATTCGCATTCGGCGGAAGCAATGCAAGTATTATCTTCGCAAAGAATGAAGGTAAGATGAGCGAGAGTGAAAACAACGAAGACATTTATATCACAGGTATGGGTATTGTTTCTCCCATCGGCAACGGCATCGAAAACTATATCGAAAAGGTTAAAGCCGGTGAGACAATTACTTCCAACAATCTTTCTTCAGAACTTGGCAAAGAAGATTTTGACAAATACGATATCAAGCTTGCTTTCTACAGAAAACTTGACAAGCTTTCAACCATGCAGGTTGTATCGGGTATTGAAGCAATAAACAATGCAGGCTTCACATTCAATGATGAGAATGCGGAAGACTTCGGTATGATAATCGGTACCGGCGACGGCCCTCTTACAACCGTTTACGAGTTCCAGGATCATATCTCCAAGGAAGGTACACAGAACGGTTCGGCATTCAACTTCCCGAACACCGTTTACAACGCAGCAGGCGGATATCTTTCAATTAAGACCGGAATGAGAGGCTACAATGTTACAATCACAAACGGCAGCCAGTCAGGTCTTTCATCAATCTGCTATGCAGCAAATGAAATAAGACAGAACAGAACAGTTGCAATGCTTGCTTCGGGTACTGACGAAAACAGCGCTGTAATGAACAAGCTTTATACACAGTTAGGATTTGTGTCTGATGCAAAGACAGATATTTACGGAAATGCAAATGCAATGAATCTTTCCGACGGTTCCGTAACAATCGCACTTGAAAGCGCATCACAGGCAGCATCACATTCTGCCAAGAAGTATGCAAAGGTTGCAGGCTTCGCACAGACACACGAAGGTGTTGAATACGGTACTCTTGCAGGCTCCGACGAAGGTCTTGCAAACGCCATAAAAGAAGCGTGCGCCGATGCGGGAATCAGTGTAGATAAGATTGATGCGGTATTCGGTTTCGGCAACGGTGTAAACGAAGTAGATACACTTGAGAAGAATGTATATTCAAATGTATTCGGCAAAGAAATCGCAGTTATCAACGTAAAAGATTATGTAGGTGAAGCAAGAGCGGCAGCAGCTACACTTGCGGCAGCACATGCAGCACTTACACTTGCAGGCGAACTCGGCGATTCACAGGATGCATACTTCATAAACGGCGGCAACGTTCGTAAGGACAAAGTCGATACCAAGAACTTTGAATATGTTATTGCCACATCATACGGCGTAGGCGGATCCTACAGCGCAGTAGTACTTCAGAAATAAAGGGGAAATACCATGGATAACGAAAAGAAAATTGCTCTTGTAACCGGCGCGAGCCGCGGAATAGGCAGAGCATGTGCCATAGCACTCGGAAAGAAAGGCTATACGGTCATCATCAACTACAATTCAAACGAAGATGCGGCTAACGAAGTTAAAAGCATCATCGAAGGTTTTGGCAGCGAGGCTGATATTTACAAAGCAAATGTTGCAAATCTTGATGAAGTTAAGCCCATGTTTCGTGAGATTACCAAAAAGTACGGCAAGATTGACGTGCTTGTAAACAACGCAGGCATCGTAAAAGACGAATACGTACTTATGATGACACCCGATACGATTGATAAATGTCTCGACCTTAACATCAAGGGTTATATGTACTGCTCACAGCAGGCTGCACTTAAGATGTTCTCCAAGAAAAAAGGCTGCATCATCAATGTATCTTCGGTAAGCTCCAAACTTGCCGTAGCTGGCCAGAGCGTATACTCTGCCACAAAGGGTGCCGTTAACTCAATGACAGCTACAATGGCCAAGGAACTTGCTCCTTACGGTATCAGAGTAAATGCGGTAGCTCCCGGATTTATCGGAACGGACATGGTTGAAAAGCTTCCCGAAGAGAAGAAGACAGAGTACCTTGATACGATTCCGATGAAGAGATTCGGTACACCCGAAGAAGTCGGCGAAGTTGTTGCAATGCTTGCAAGCGACGAAGCTGCATACATTACAGGCCAGGTGCTTGTAATCGACGGCGGATTAAGCTTGTAAAGATAAAAATTCCGGAGGTTTCTTTTATGATGAATATCAACGAAGTTCAGAAAAGAATTAAACAGCGTCCTCCTTTTCAGATGATTGAAAAGGTTGTTGAAATAAGAGGCGGCGAATATGCTAAGGGAATCAAAAATGTTTCCATTAATGAGCCTTATTTTATGGGACATTTTCCCGATGCTCCGATAATGCCGGGCGTACTTATCGTTGAGGCATGTGCACAGCTTTGTTCTGTAACAATCGAGAGTGACGGAACAGATGACAGCAAGATCTACGTGCTTCTTAAATGCGACGAGTTTAAGTTCGTAAAACCTGTTCTTCCCGGAGATACACTTACGATAGAAGTTACAAAGGACGGCGGCGGAGCGGGACTTGTAAAATTTGACTGCAAGGCATTTGTCGACGGCGAGATAAGAGCTAAAGGAAAGCTCGCATTCTGTGCGGTTGATAAGGCTAATATATACGGATAAGTTAGGAATAAAGCTTAAATCATTTTACTAGTTTTTTATACGAGAGGAGATTAAAGATGAGCAAACGAGTATTTATGTTTCCCGGACAGGGATCGCAGTACATCGGAATGGGAAAGGAAATCTACGAGACTTTTCCGAAAGCAAAGGAAGTTTTTGACAAAGCTTCCGCAATCACAGGGCTTGACGTAGCCGCAATGTGTTTTGAAGAAAACGAAAAAATCAATATTACAGAGTATACGCAGATTTGTATGCTGACAGTCGAAGCAGCAATTTTCGCAGTACTTGAAGAAAAGGGCATTACATACGATCTGACAGCAGGATTATCCTTAGGCGAATACGGTGCACTTATTGCATCGGGCGCAATGAGCATGGAAGATGCTTTTGCAATCGTTCGTAAAAGAGGTATCTATATGCAGAACGCTGTTCCCGAAGGTGGCGGAATGAGCGCTGTAATCGGACTTGATGCTTCCGTAATAGAAGATGCTTGTGCTGAGGTAATGGCAAATAAGGATATGTACGATAAGGGGGACAGCTCTTTACCTTTTACAGTATCCGTAGCGAACTACAACAACCCCAAGCAGTCCGTTATCACAGGAAGAAAAGATGCGGTTCAGGCAGCAGGAAAGATTCTTGAAGAAAAGGGCGCATTAAAAGTTGTTGAACTTAATGTATCAGGACCTTTCCATTCAGCTCTTTTAGAAGGTGCCGGAGAGCAGCTCGCAGAGGCCTTAAAAGATATTGAATTAAGTGATATCAAAGTTCCTTACATCGCCAACGTTACTGCCGAATATGTAACTGATAAAAACGATATCAAAGAGCTCTTGAAGAAGCAGGTATCCTCATCCGTTAAATGGCAGCAGTCACTCGAACTTATGATAAAAGACGGTGTGGACGAATTCATCGAAATCGGACCCGGACACACACTTACAGGCTTCGTAAAGAAGATTGACCGCGGACTTAAGACAGTAAATATAGATACACTCGAAGATTTAAACAAGTTTATTGAAGCGTAATTTTATATAATTCTACTTTTATTTTGACTGAAATTATGAGACTTGAAGATTAGAAAATTAAAGGGGATTATCATATGGGATTATTCGATTTTAACAAAAAAGCAAATACCAAAAAAACGGACATAGTAGTTTCACCTGAATCAATCATATGTCCGGTATGTAAAAAAGAAATATTCAAAGAAGAAGCCAAGCGAATGAAGTACGTCTGCCCTGAATGTAATTACTACTTCAGAGTAAGAGCCAACAACCGTATCCGTATGGTTGTTGATGACGGTTCGTTTGAAGCGTGGTTTGATGATATTCGCACCGAAAACCCGCTTAACTTTCCCGATTACGAAGGCAAGATAGAAGACACCATGGAAAAGACCAAACTTTCCGAAGGTGTTACGGTCGGAAGCGCGACTCTTCGCGGTGAAAAGATTGTCATCGGTGTAATTGACTCGAGATTCCTCATGGGAAGTATGGGTCATGTAGTGGGCGAGAGAATTACTCGTGCGGTTGAAAAAGCAACGGAAGAAAAATTACCTGTTATTCTTTTTTGCTGTTCGGGTGGTGCGAGAATGCAGGAAGGTATCGTATCCTTAATGCAGATGGCCAAAACAAGTGCCGCACTTAAGAAACATTCGGATGCGGGTCTTTTATACATTTCCGTATTAACAGATCCGACCACAGGCGGTGTAACCGCATCGTTTGCAATGCTCGGAGACATTATCCTTGCAGAGCCCAAGGCCCTCATCGGATTTGCCGGTCCCAGAGTAATCGAGCAGACCATCGGAGAGAAACTTCCCGAAGGTTTCCAGAGATCGGAATTTCAGCTTGAGCACGGATTTGTTGATGCGATAGTCGAGAGAGACAATTTAAGAAATGTGCTTGCCAATCTGGTTAAGATGCACATTCGCAAAGAAGGCTACGCAAACTTCGATCCGCAGTTTGACAATGTAAGATACGATGCAACCGAACTCATGAAAGAGAGAGCTGCGAAGAGCAAGCCTTTAGGAGTATGGGATAAGGTTTGTGCTGCAAGACAGCTTTTCAGACTTCAGTCCGAAGATTATATAAATACGATATTTGATGAGTTTATAGAACTTCACGGTGACAGATATTTCAGGGACGATCCCGCCATCATGGGAGGTATCGGATATCTTGACGGCCAGGCAGTAACCGTAATCGGTGTTAACAAGGGTAAGAGCCTTGAAGACTGCAAGAAACACAATTACGGCATGCCTTCACCCGAAGGATACAGAAAAGCTCTGCGTCTGATGAAGCAGGCAGAAAAATTCCACAGACCGGTTATTACTTTTGTAAATACATCAGGTGCATATCCCGGACTTAAAGCCGAAGAAAACGGACAGGGCGAAGCGATTGCAAGAAACCTGTTTGAGATGGCAGGTTTGAAGACTCCGATTTTAACCATTATGATCGGAGAAGGCGGAAGCGGCGGTGCACTTGCACTTGCGGTAGGCAACGAAGTGTGGATGGAAGAGAATGCAACTTATTCGATTCTTTCACCCGAAGGCTTTGCATCCATTCTCTGGAAGGATTCGAGTCGTTCCACAGAAGCTGCGGAAGTTATGAGAATCACTGCTCACGATATGAAAGAATTAAAAGTAATCGAGGATATTATTCCCGAATACGGAATGGCCGATGAAGATGCTCTCACATCGATTTCATCTTACATGAAAGGTCATATGAAAGAATTCCTTAAAAAGATGAATGAAAAGAGTATCGATCAAATCGTTGAGGAAAGATATACAAGATTCAGAAAATTCTGATATAATACAAAGTGTCTGATGTTTCGGACACTTTGTTTTTTATGTAAAAGAGGTGCGGATATGAAAAAAGGAATGATTTATGTACTTGCGGCTTTAAGTTCTTTTATGCTTGCAAGCTGTACGTTAACAGGTACAGATGAGGTTGTAACTCTTGAGCCTGCGACAACTGTAGCAGACCCCGTAAAACCTTCAAATGACGG
>CAMYYF010000072.1:0-6807 GCA_947303375.1 uncultured Lachnospiraceae bacterium | reverse complement strand
CCTGTTATCCTTTGTACCGTTGAAGGAGATATCCACGATATCGGCAAGAATATCGTCAAGGTTGTGTGTGAAAGCTACGGCTATGAAATAATCGACCTTGGCAAAGATATCCCCGTAGACAGCGTTGTAGACGCGTACAAGGAGTATAAACCAAAGGCAATCGGCTTAAGCGCACTTATGACCACCACGGTTGAAAATATGAAGCGTACAATAGCCGCTCTTCGTGCCAATGACTGTGATGTACCTATTATGGTTGGCGGTGCGGTTCTTACCGAAGAAATCGCCAAGGAAATCGATGCGGATTATTATACCGAGGACGCAATGTCACTCGTAAATTTATTTAAAGAACTTGGAGTATAAAATGAAAGCTAAGAAATTTATATTACCGATATGTCTTTTTGCAATGTTTGCAATATACACACTTACAGTCAAATTTGTTGACGTGGCTGCAATCGGACCGAACGGCTCGGAAGTCGGCTTTTCAAGTATCAACGGATTTGTTGCCAGTATATTCTCATACAGCAAAATATTTTATCTTCTGACCAAACTGATAGCAGCCGTATCGTTTTTATACATAGCGGCATTTGCGGTTTTGGGCCTTATACAGCTCATAAAAGAAAAAAGCTTCGCTAAAGTCGATTTTGCTATATACGGAATGGCAGTAACATATGTTATCACAGCACTTTTCTACCTGATGTTTGAGATTGTAATTATCAATTACAGACCTATTTTGGAAGACGGTGAACTTGAGGCTTCATTCCCTTCATCGCACACGATGCTTGCGGTAGCGGTTTTCGGAAGTGCGATAGTATATGCGCTCTACAGAATAAAAGACGATCTGATTAAAAAGATTGTGGTAATTGCAAGTGCTGTTCTTGCTGCAGGCATGGCACTCGGAAGACTTATAAGCGGCGTACACTGGTTTACGGATATCCTTGGCGGAGTGCTTTTAGGATGTGCAATTGTATCGCTTTATCTGGCATTTGTTCTCAGCATTAAAGAAGATTAATCCTAAAATAATAAAGGGCGTGACATTCGGTTTGTCACGCCCTCTTTTTATTTTCTGTTAGTTTATTCTTTTATTTTTTCATTCATTTCAGATGTAACGTTGTAAAGATTCATTTCGAAATCCTGACGGTTTTTCTGATAAATCGTTTTTAAAAGCTGTCCCGTAAAGAAAGACTGTATAGCGGCGATTACGGCAAAGCCGCAGACAATTAAAGTCGGGAATCTGGGTACCAGTCCGGTCTGAATATATTCGATGATGACGGGCACCATAAATATCGCTGCAAGCAGGACGAGTATTGCGGATATAAATCCAAAGTATCTGCTCGGTCTGTATGTTCTGAAAAGTCTGAAAATTGTTCTTAAAACCTTGAATCCGTCGGAGTAGGTGTTAAGCTTTGAAACACTTCCTTCAGGTCTGTCGCGGTAATCTATTACGACATTTTCCACATACATATTTTTATCCACTGCATGGATGCTCATTTCGGTTTCGATTTCAAAGCCCTTAGAAAGAACGGGGAAAGTCTTTACAAATCTGTAACTGAAAGCCCTGTAGCCTGTCATGATATCCTTGATATCACTCTTGAAGAGCACATTGATGCAGGCTCTGACCAGTGAATTTCCGAAGTTGTGGAAGGGCCTTTTGTTCTGCTGAAAATATGTGGAGGAGAGTCTGTCGCCGACAACCATATCCGCACGGTCGATTAAAACCTTGTCTGCCATTTCACGCACGTTGGTGGCAGGATATGTGTCGTCGCCGTCTACCATGATGTAACATTTGGCATCTATTTCGGAAAACATTCTTCTGATGACATTTCCCTTGCCCTGCTGATGCTCATAACGAACCACGGCACCGGCTTTCTTTGCAATCTCGTCGGTTCCGTCTGTGGAATTGTTGTCATATACGTATATAACGGCTTCGGGAAGTGCCTCTTTAAATTCTTTTACGACTTTTTCTATTGTTTTGCTTTCGTTGTAACACGGGATTAATACCGCTATTTCGTCCATTTCGAATCCTCCGAAAACATTATACATTCCTAAATGTTTTATGTCTAATATTTATACTTCGCGCAGTTTGTTTATCTTGCTGATATTTGCGATAACCACGAGTGTCATTTCCTTGGTAAGCGGAACGGTGGGATCGATGTAGGTTTCGATTTTCTTGTTCTGAATAATTGCCACTACGTTTAAGGAATATTTTGCACGTAAGTTTAATTCCATAAGAGTCTTGCCGACCCATTCGTCGCGCACTTCGATTTCCATCATGGAGACATCTTTTGAGATTTCGACAGCATCGATAAATCCCGAACTTAAAAGATTCTTGGCAAGTCTCATGCCTGATTCTTTTTCGGGGAAAATGGTTCTGTCTGCGCCGACTTTTTCAAGGATTTTACAGTTCATTTCACTCGAACATTTAGCGATTACTTTTTCAACGCCGAGCTCCTTGCAAAGCATGGTTGCCATTACGCTGGCTTCCAGGCTCTGGGCCATGGCGATTATTACAACATCGACGTTTTTGATGCCAAGCTGTTTTAAAACTTCTATATCGGTAACGTCCGCACACTTGCAGTAAGGAATGTCGGCGATGGCTGCATTAACGAGAGTTTCGTCCATGTCGATTGCAAGAACTTCCATACCGCATCTTACCAGTTCCTTAGCTACCGCGCATCCGTATCTTCCGAGTCCGAATACCGCATAAGTTTTGTTTTTCTTCATAATTAATCCTTTCGTTATCCGACGCTTATCTGCTCGGTCGGATTCTTAATTGCATTGGGAGAGTACTTCTGAGTGTTGAGTGCGATAAATAACGATATCGGGCCTACTCTTCCCAAATACATGGTTACTATTATTACCAGTTTTCCGAAGAAATTAAGTGTCGAGGTGAAGTTTCTCGTAAGGCCGACTGTTGCCGTCGCACTTACGGTTTCATATAAAATATCGAGTATGTCGGCTTTGGTTGCAGCACATAAAAGAATGGTTGAAACGGACATTATCGCAAAAGAAACTGCGATTACCGCAACCGATTTGTTAACCGACTGTTTCGGTATCGATCTGTGTAAAAGAGATGTCTCTTCTTTGCTTTTAATGGTGGCAATCGCGGAAGCGATTAAGACTGCTGCGGTTACTGTTTTGATACCGCCCGCGGTACCGGTGGGAGAACCACCGATAAACATCAGTATCAGCGATACGAACGAAGATGCATTGGTCAGATTTTCCTGAGGAACTGTGGCAAAGCCTGCGGTTCTGGTAGTTATCGACTGGAAGAAAGCTGCCATTAATTTCTGAGGAACGCTGTATTCTTTTATGGTCAAAGGATTGTTAAACTCAAATACGAAGAAAAGCAATCCTCCAGATACTATGAGGATAAGCGTAACAAGAATGGCGAGTTTGCTGTGGAAAGTAAGCCCTTTGAAACATCTGAATTTCTTTTGGGGAAATTCTTTGATGACAACCAGAAAATCCCACCATACTATATAACCGATACCGGATACGACAATAAGTGCCGAAGTGGTGAAGTTTATCATCGGGTTTAATGTGTAATTGCAGAGACTGTTGTCGGCGATAATATCTATGCCTGCGTTGCAGAAGCACGAAACCGAATTAAAAAGAGATATCCATATTCCTTTAGCACCGAACTGCGGTATAAAAACCGTCATATAAAGAAGAGCGCCGATGCCTTCAACGATAAAAGTACCAATCAATACTTTTTTGGTAAAACTGATGATACCCGAGAGAGTATTAAGATTAAATGCATCCTGAATGAGCATTCTTCCGCCGAGGCCGATTCTTTTATGAAAACCGATCATGATACCGCTCATTACGGTTACGATTCCGAGTCCGCCGATCTGAATTAATATAAGAATCACTATCTGACCGAATACGCTCCATGTTGAATAGGTGGGGACTGTAACAAGACCGGTAACGCAGACCGCGGTGGTGGCGGTAAAGAGTGCGTCAAGGTAAGAAACGGAAACGCCTTTTTGCTGACTGATGGGAAGTACAAGAAGAACACTTCCAACAAGTATTGCAAGCAGGAAGAAAAGCATTATTAATCTGGTAGTAGAAAAGTGTTTGCGCTTTTTCATTTCCAAAAATTTCCTTTTGGCAAATATCATTACAATTTTATCATTTTTAGGGCATTTATTCAAACTTTTAAAGTTTTTTGAAAAATTTTCCATAAAACTTTCAAAACCAATCGTGTATGTTTTGTAAAAAGAAAACGGAGGATTAGTTATGAAAAATAAAAATCTTATCAGAATGACATCTCTTTTAGGAGTACTTACAATGGCAGGCTGCAGCCTTCCGAATTCATTTATAAATAACGAGGTTGAACCCACACTCACAAACACATCGTCTACAACCGTTACGGCCGAAATGCCTGCGAACTTCTCAGGCGAGCAGAAGGCTCCCGAAGCAAACATGATTCCCGGTGAAGAAGAACTTAATGCACTTTCAAACGCTTCATTAAATGTCTTTTATGAGACGATAGAAAGCGGCGAAAATGGAGAAAACGTTCTTATATCACCTGCATCACTCGCATTTGCCATGGCAATAACCGAAAACGGAGCTAACGGCGATACGCTTAAGCAGATGGAAAAGTACGTTAACGGCGGAATTTCAATTGAAGATATGAATGCTCTTTTAAACTATACTTCCTACAAATTAAACAATGCTGAAGAAGTAGAATGGGGCGTGGCAAATTCGCTTTGGTTTAACGACAACGGAGACTGCGAAATCGAAAATGAGTTCCTTAAGAAAGCGATAGAGTATTACGATGCGGAGGTTTATAAAAAGGCTTTTGACGCATCGACCGCCAATGAAATTAACAAATGGGTTTACAACAAAACCAACAAAATGATAGATGAAGTCATAAGAGATTTTTCACCCGATGCAATGATGTTTATTGTAAATGCGATTGCTTTTGAAGGCGAGTGGGCAGAAGAGTACGAAAAGAGCCAGGTTCTTGAAAACAGAGAATTTACCAATGCCGACAGAAGCACAAGCAACTGTACAATGCTTTCAAGCACCGAAGACAGATATTTTACACTTGGTGAAGGCACAGGATTTATTAAGCCCTACAAGGGTGGCGAGTACTCATTCGTGGGTATCTTACCCGAAGAAGGAGTAAGCCCCGAAGAATACATAAAAGACCTTGTTAAAAACAACGAAGATTTTTCAAAGGCTGTAAGAGAAGCAGAGTATGGAGAAGTATATGTTACAATGCCTGAATTTACTACAGATTACGGCAATGAAGGAATGGTTGATGTTTACAAGAAGATGGGGATGGATCTTCCTTTTGATCCCGGAAAGGCTGACTTAAAGGGTATCTTTACAAATGATTCCGACTCTGATGTATGGATTGGAAAAATCATTCACAAGACTCATATCGAAGTTGACCGCCAGGGTACAAGAGCGGCAGCAGTTACTGTAGTAGAAGTCGACAAGTGCATGGCAATAGCTCCCGCAGCAGATCCCGTTATCATCAACCTCGACAGACCTTTCGTATATGCAATCGTTGATAACGAGACAGGCGTTCCCGTATTCTTAGGCTGCATGAACAATATGCAATAAAAAAACGGGCATCCGAATGAACACCCGTTAATAATTTAAATATATTATCTGAATACAATTTTGCCGGTTGCGGCATCCATTGATTCAACTATGGCAAGGCTTTCAAGCTTGATTCCCTTATCGCGAATCATCTGACCTCCCGGCTGGAAGCCTTTCTCAATAGCAATTCCAACTCCCTCGACGGTTGCGCCTGCGGCGTTTATCAAATCGATAAGCCCGTTTACGGCGCAGCCGTTAGCCAGGAAATCATCGATTATAAGTATGTGATCGTCAGCGTTTAAAAACTTTTTGGAAACGATGATGTCATATACTTTTTTCTTCGTAAAAGATTCAACCTTCGAAGTATACATTTCGCCGTCGAGATTAATACTCTGAGCCTTTTTGGCGAAAACAACGGGAACATTAAAGCATTCTGCGGCCACACAGGCAATTCCGATACCGGAAGCCTCTATGGTGAGGATTTTGTTGATGGGTTTTCCCTCAAACAGTCTTTTCCATTCAAGTCCCATTTCGTGAAAGAGATTAACATCCATCTGATGATTGAGGAAACTGTCGACTTTAAGCACGTTTCCTTCTTTTACGACACCGTCTTTTTGAATTCTTTCTTCCAACAATTTCATAATTTTTCCCCGGGCAGAAGCCTTTCCTTTCCGAAAATATAATTATGCATATTATGTTAGCACAAGTAATCTTTTTTCGCCACAAAATGCACAAAAAAGCCCTTTTTGAATTGACCTCATTTTGAATAGGGTATATACTCCACTTGTCAGCATGTGACGATTTGTTTTATTAGGAGGATATTATGAAAAAACTTTTAAGTGTTTTCCTTGCATGTCTTATGGTTTTATCCCTTGCTGCATGTACAGCAGGCGGTAAAGGAGGCAATGCAAATGGCGGTAAGGTTAAGGTAGGTTTCATTTTCTTACATGATGAAAACTCAACATATGACCTTAACTTCATCAATGCCGCTAAAGAAGCTTGTGAAAAAGCCGGCGTTGAATATGTATTAAAGACAAACATCCCTGAAGGTCAGGAATGCTACGAAGCAGCATGCGAACTCGCAGATTCAGGCTGCAACATCGTATTTGCCGACAGTTTCGGTCATGAAGATTACTTAATCGAAGCTGCTAAGGAATACAAGAACGTGGAATTCTGCCACGCTACAGGTACTAAGGCTCACACAGAGAACCTTCCCAACTATCACAACGCTTTCGCTTCTATCTACGAAGG
>CAMYYF010000071.1:0-6981 GCA_947303375.1 uncultured Lachnospiraceae bacterium | reverse complement strand
AAGTCTTTTACGGGGTCCTGACTTTCAAGCGAAAAAAGAGGGATATTTTTATCCCTCATTATTTTGTCCAAATCAGGCCATGGAGAATATACTCTTTCGCACCATGTATCTTCAAATGAATTAAACATGGCGTATAAAATCTGGATTCCGAGATGTGACATTCCGATTTCATAAACATCGGGGAAGCACATACAAAATCTGATATCGATATTATTCAGATCCTTCATGACGGAGTTGAATTCTCCGCCGATATATCTCGCAGGCTTGTCGACAGTCATTAAAATTTCATGACTAAGCGCAGTTTTTCTCATATTTATCTTTTAGCAAGTTCGTCAGCAACCTCTTCCCAGGTTACGCCCTTTTCAACCATCAGTACTGATAAGTGATAAAGGAAATCTGCTATTTCATACTTAATTTCTTTGGGCTCTTCATTTTTGGAAGCGATAACGATTTCGCATGCTTCCTCTCCGACCTTCTTTAATATCTTATCAAGGCCTTTGTCGAAAAGATAATTGGTATAAGAACCTTCTTTAGGATTAACCTTTCTGTCTTCGATAACCTTGTAAAGATCTGTCAGAATCTTGGAAGGATTCTTTTCAAGCGAATCGTTTACAAGCACATCGTTAAAGAAGCAGGTATCCCTTCCTGTATGGCAGGGAACACCGATTTGTGAAACACCGCAAAGAAGTGTATCAAAATCGCAGTCAGCCTTAATGTATTTTACATACTGGAAGTGGCCGCTTGTCTCGCCCTTTATCCACTGCGAATTACGCGATCTTGAATAATAATTCATAAGACCGGTCTTAAATGTATTGTTGTACGCGTCCTCATTCATATAAGCCATCATAAGGATTTTATCGCTCTTATAATCAACAACAATCGCAGGAATCAAGCCGTCTGCATTTTTCTTAAGGCTTTCCCAAGGAATTTCACACTTAAGAGAAAATACGTCAAAGCCTTCACTTTCAAGGATGTTTTTAAAACCTACGGCACTTTCTGACGAATTACTGATATCTGTCAAATAATAAGCTTCTTTGGCGTTGTATTCTTCGGGAGATTTTCTTAAAATATCCGGATAATTAGATACAATCTCAAACTCTGAAGATATTTCATTAAAATCCTTTTTATATACAACAAGCTTATCGCCAAATCTCTTTTTGCCGTCTTCAATTACAGAATCTTCAAGAGTTGTACCGTCGGAAGCGATTATCTGACAAACATTTGCATAGTAAAGCTTTTTCATATCCTCAAAATGTGTAAGAGGAAATTCAACTATTACTTTCTTTTCGCACATAGATACGATTTCAATCATATTGTGGAAGAAATTCTCTTTATCCGCGTCGGAATATGCTTCGCCCTTTACGTAAAGATAATCATAGCCTTTGACGTTTACGTCTTTTATGATGTCTTCATAATCCCTAAAAGAGGATGAATTGCTAAATTCAATTTTCTTGCCTATTAAAACCATTAAAGAGCTCCTTTCGTAGAAAGAATTCCTTCTCTGTCGGGATTCTTTGAAGCTGCTATTCTCATTGCGTTAGCCATTGCCTTAAATATAGCCTCGATAATGTGATGTGTATTGGCACCATCCATAATTTTGATGTGTAAATTCATGCCTGCGGCGTAAGAAACCGAGTATAAAAACTCTCTTAATGTTTCGGTTTCAAAATCTCCTACAGTGTATACATCAAAATCTGAAATTCTTTCGTCTTTAAAATCATAAGAGAAATTAAGATAAGGTCTGCCTGAGAAATCAACGGCACAAAGTACCAAAGCATCATCCATGGGCATTACAAACGAAGCGTATCTGTTGATGCCTTCCTTGTTGCCCAAAGCTTCTTTAAAGCATGTTCCAAGCACTATACCTATATCTTCAACTGTGTGGTGACAATCAACGTTTAAATCGCCATTGCAGTCAAGGTCCAAATCAAAATTGCCATGCTTTGCAAAGGAATTAAGCATGTGATCGAAGAATCCGATACCGGAATTGATATTTCCGATTCCCGAACCGTCAATATTAAGAGTCATTTTAATCTGAGTTTCTTTAGTGTTTCTTTCCTGGGATGATGTTCTCATAATGTTCCCTTTCTAAAATAATTTTTGTTACACCTGAATCATTATAACATATAGTAATTAATTAAACCATCACGGGAAATCCCGCAATGGTTTATTAATTTTACTCAAATCTTACTTCGATGGATTTGGAGTGTGCGTAAAGTCCTTCGCTCTGAGCGAATTTCTCAATCTTTGTGTGACATTTTTCAAGCGCGTCTTTGGAGAAACAAATAACGCTGCTCTTCTTGATAAAGTCATCAACAGAAAGAGGCGAGAAGAACTTAGCTGTTCCGTTGGTAGGAAGAACGTGATTGGGTCCTGCAAAATAATCACCGAGAGGTTCGGATGAATATTCTCCGAGGAAAATAGCGCCTGCATTCTTAACCATACCCATGGTCTCAAGAGGATTCCTGGTTAAAATCTCAAGGTGTTCGCTTGCAATATCGTTAACTGCATCAACTGCTTCTTTGATATCTTTTGCAACCAGAATAAATCCGAATTTATCAAGAGATTTCTCAAGGATTTCTTTTCTGGGTGCGTCTTGTAAGAACTCATCTACGTATTTTTCGACATTGTTTGCAAGTTCTTCGCTTGTGGTAATAAGAATACCGCTGGCCATTTCGTCATGTTCGCACTGGCTCATTAAATCTGCGGCTACAAATTTAGGATTTGCTGTTTCGTCTGCAAGAACAAGTATTTCACTCGGACCTGCAATCGAATCGATTGATACATGTCCGTATACGTATCTTTTAGCCAAAGCAACGAAAATATTTCCGGGGCCTACAATCTTACTTACCTTGGGAACTGTTTCAGTACCGAATGCAAGTGATGCGATAGCCTGAGCACCGCCTATTTTATAAATTTCATTGATACCGCATATTTTAGCGGCAGCAAGTGTTGTATCGCTTACTTTTCCTTCTGCATTGCAAGGAGTTGCCATTACGATCCTTTTACATCCTGCAACAAGCGCGGGAACGATGTTCATTAATGTGGATGAAGGATAAGCTGCCTTTCCGCCGGGAACATATACGCCGACAGTTTCGATAGGAAGAATTCTCTGGCCAAGGAATGTTCCGTCTTCGGTTGTATCAAAGAATGAATTACGAACCTGTTTCTCATGATAAGCTCTGATATTTTCAAAGGCTTCTTTCATAATTGCAAATAATTCGGGATCAAGGTTCTTAACTGCCTCGTCGATTTCAGCTTCTGTAACTTTTATATTGTCTTTGTTTAAAGCATATTTATCATATTTAAGAGTATATTCAAAGAGCGCCTCGTCTTTACGCTCCTTTACATCTTCACAGATAAGTGCAACCTTCTTTTCATATTCGGGATAATTTGAAGTGCTTCTTTTAAGAAGGTTGTTTAAGAGATTCTGCTTATTCTCTTCGTTTAAAATATATTTATTCATGATTAGTCCTTTCAAATTTTATAAATTGGATTTAATATCCTCTACCAGCTTTTCGATTCTTTCCTTTTGCATTTTCATGCTTACTCTGTTGACAATAAGTCTGGATGAAATAGGACAGATATCTTCGAGAACTTCGAGGCCGTTTTCTCTTAGTGTGGAACCGGTTTCAACGATATCTACGATAACGTCGGAAAGTTCTACGATGGGTCCTAATTCAACAGAACCGTTTAATTTTATGATGTCAACGGTCTGGTATTTTTTATTGTGGAAATAATCTTTGGCTATAACCGGATATTTGGTTGCGACACGAATCTGTTCACGATGTAATAAAAGCTCGCTGGCATCCTTGGGACCGCATACGCACATTCTGCATTTTCCGAATCCAAGATCCAGAAGCTCGGTTACTCTCCTTTGCTCTTCATCTATTATATCGCTTCCCACAACGCCTAAATCGGCAGCTCCGTATTCCACATACGTGGGAACATCCGGACCTTTTGCGAGGAAGAATTTAAGCTTATTCTTTTCGTCCGTGAAAATAAGTTTTCTCGTGGACTTATCTTTTATTTCATCACACTTAATGCCAAGCTTTTCAAGAAGCTCCATTGTCTGGTTTGCAACCCGGCCTTTGCAAAGTGCAATTGTCAAATATCTGTCGTTCATAAAAATCTCCGTTTAGCAGGTAATAATTTCATAACCGTTTGTATCGCACATTTCTTTTAATTCATCATCAAAAAGATTCTTTGCAACGGTTATGCATTTAATATCTTTATCTCTTAATTCGTTTGCTTTCTTAATTGCTTCGATTTCCTTGCCTTCTCCGTATACTACAAATGAAACTTTTTTAGCATCGATATCTGTAGAAATCTTCTGCTTCTTCATGCTCTGTAAGATATTGTCTACAAGGAATACGCATCCTACAGCGGGTGCTGCGTCTCCGTATTTTTCAAGGAGTGAATTATATCTTCCGCCCTTACAGATTGAGTCGCCTACGCCGTATGTATATACCTTAAACAGCATTCCTGTATAATACTTGAAGTTTGAATCGATATCGGGATCGTATGTTACATATTCAGAATACCCCATGCTGTCCAAAAGCTTTAACATCTTATCCAGTCTGTCTGTATTGCTTTCCTTGGTATTGACGCATATTTTGAATTCTTCAAGTCCGATTGAAAGAAGGTTTTTTATAACAAGTTCAATTACTTCGGCATCACCCAGGACGGTATCGTCTTTTAAAAGTTCAATGCCCATCTGGGTAACTTCGATTGCTTTGCCTTCGTATTCGCCTTTATTCGAGAAAGCAGTTCCCTTATAAAAGAATCTTAAGGGCTTGTTCTCATCTGAAAAGTATTTTACCGCACATCTTGCAACACCGGGTGTATAGTCGGGTCTTAAAACAAGTGTGCTACCGTCTCTGTCAATAAATCTGAATGTCTTTGATTCGAAAGCTACATCTTCGTCATCAAGAAATACATTTAAGAACTCAAGCGTAGGTGTCTGAATTTCATCATAACCGTAAAGCTTTATATTCTTTTCAAATTTATTCATTATGTAGTTTTTCAAATCAAGCTCGGCTCCGTAAAAATCTCTTACTCCGTCGGGCGTATGTAATAATGATAAGTTCATTTTTTATCCTCGTTTACTTTAGCACTTTAAATTGCTAACCAATTACCAAATTACCAAACTATTGTATCAAAGTATAACGGACGCTAAATTAATTGTCAACATTTATTTTGATTATTTTTTTGCTTAAAGAATTCCACGCATCGTTTTCTCTGAATTCGGGAAATACGAGTTTGTAGGCAATAAGATCCTGATAATTATTGCTTTTATCAGTTTTACCGCCGTACTTCTTATCTCCTAAAAGAGGAAATCCAAGATATGATAAATGAGCCCTGATCTGATGGCTTTTACCTGTTATAAGTTCTATTTCAAGGAGTGAAAAGTCTGTTTCGGATTTAAGAACGTTTATCTTTGTTGATATCGGAGAATATTTAATATCCTTTGGAATATTCTTAATATCATCATATATTGTGACTTTATTGCTCTTTTCATCCTTACTTAAATAAGCTTTATAAAGGCCGTTTAAATTACAGCCGCCTTTGGTTTTGGCAAAGTAATATTTCTTTAAATCGCGCTTTTTTATGAGCTCAGAGAGCCTCTGTGAGCCTGCGAGGGTCTTTCCGAATATAACCAGGCCTCTTGTATTTCTGTCGAGTCTGTTTAATACAGAGGGCTTGAATTCTTTTAGGGACTTTTCATCTATAAAGTTTTTGGACAAAAGATATCCGATGCACCATTCGTTTAAAGAAGGAACGCTGCTTTTATCTTTTTGTGTCAAAACGCCTTCGGGCTTATTTACAATCATAAAATCTTCATGCTCGAAGATAATTTCGACGTTTTTTATGCTTTTGTATGCATCAAGGAAAATACTGATATCTTCTTTTACGGATTCGGACATTTTTGAAAAAGTTTCGTCCGAAAAGAAGATTTTTATTGAATCGCCGGATTTAAGAATTTCATCACCCTTTGCTCTCTTGCCGTTAAGCTCGATATTTTTCTTTCGAAGCATTTTGTATAAAAAAGAATTGGATGACGCGGGAAGAATTCTTTTAAGATATTTATCCAGTCTTTGGTTTTCGTTAGTTTTGTTGATTATAAATTCTTTCATAAATTATAAAGAAATACTCTTAATCAAAGCATAAGCGCTTAAATCGCCCTCGGATTTTGTATAATCTGAAGCGACACTCTTTAATCTGTCAAAATACTTTTCCTTATTTTCAAGAATATAGACCTTAAAGCCGTTAATTGAATTGTTGGCAAGATATTTTTCAATATGCTCTCTGCATTCTTTTGCATCAAGCTTTGAATCTCCGGACAGGCATAGAATTGAACCGTCATATACGAATACGGAAAGAAGCGGGAAATTCACCTTATAGCTTGTAAGATAAAAATCATAGCCAAGACAGAAATCCTTATTTTCTGCGATTGCTTCTATCTCATTTTTTAGTTCTTCACTGCATGAATACTTTTCTGCACGCATATACATGATAAAAGAAACGATAAGCTTTGCTACGGGTAAAAGGCCGAGAACAGCAATAATCGTAAATACATTCTTTACATCACCTTTATTGATATAACCTATCATAAAAACGCCTGCACACATTGCAAGTAATAAAAGAGTTAAAAGCCCTATTCTGACAGGCTGCTTTTTTAAGTATTTAAATTCACCTTTATGGTTTGAAAACATAAAATCTCCTATACGCATTAAAAATGACCTCTTAGTTTAAGAGGCCATTTATTTTAGAAATCGTCTTCATCAACAGGCTCGCCGTCTTCATATTCCTCTTCTTCGGGAACGTATTCAGGCTCCGGTTTAATCTGATTGGTAGGTTCCGGAACATTTTCTTCAAGTAAAGGAGCAATCTCAGCTCTGTTATCTTCTATCTTCTGATACAAAGCATCAAGTCTTGCCTGTGCATCTTCAAATGTTTTATTGTTCTTAAGCATTACTT
>CAMYYF010000070.1:0-6993 GCA_947303375.1 uncultured Lachnospiraceae bacterium | reverse complement strand
ATTCCGGTACGGAACATGGTGGTTTAACACGCCTCATATGTTTTTGCTCGGTATTCTCCTTGCAAAGTACGAGGATAAAATATTTGCGAGATGTAAAAAGTTATATGCGTTAAGGCTTGTAATTACGTTGATTATCTGGCCGATACTTTGGTTTTTGGGAAACAATGCAGGCGGACTTTATCTTATGATTTCCAAGCATCAGTACAACGGTGTATACGGCTACAGATCGGAACTTGTCGGATGCATCTTCCAGGTTTTGTATACGCTTGTTTTTGCATATATGTATTATCTTTTAAGCATGAAAATCAAGGTCGGTAACAAAGTGCTCGCATTCTTCGGAAAGTTCACTTTGGAACTTTATCTTGTACACGGAATCTTCATTCACATGTTTGGATTTTATATGCTTCAGCAGGGCAAAAAGCCTTTGTTTTATATCGAAAATGTTTCGCTTTTCACACTGGTTGTTTTGGCTTTGTCGATACCGGTTGCGTTCGGTTTAAGTTTACTTGATAAAAAGGTTGGACAGCTTTTAAGACCTAAAAAGATAAAGAATAACTGATGAGGCGTGGGAGGTAATTATGGGAAAAAAATTTAAAGTTTTAATGCTTAACGGAAGCCCGAGAGCAAACGGAAATATTGCTCTTGCTTTTCGTGAAATGGAAAAGGTTTTTGAAGAGAACGATGTCGAATACGAAAATATTCTTCTCGGCAAAAAAGACATAAGAGGCTGTATTGCTTGCAACAGCTGCGCCAAGAACGGAAAATGCGTTTTCGACGATATCGTCAATGAACTGGCGGTTAAGTTTGAAGAGGCTGACGGACTTGTAATCGGCTCTCCCGTATATTACGGTTCGGCCAACGGTACACTTATGTCTGCGCTTCAGAGACTCTTTTACAGTTCATCTTTTGATAA
Source organism: uncultured Lachnospiraceae bacterium (assembly GCA_947303375.1). Taxonomy (GTDB): domain Bacteria; phylum Bacillota; class Clostridia; order Lachnospirales; family Lachnospiraceae; genus UBA3766. The sequence continues at coordinate 6,080 of CAMYYF010000070.1, read as the reverse complement.
AAAATTCAAAGTCGGTGCGAGTGTTGTCACCTGCAGAAGATCCGGTACTACGGCTACATTTGACGAATTAAACAAGTTCTTTACCATTTCGAATATGCCGGTAGCCAGCAGTCAGTACTGGAACAATATTTACGGAGCTGCTCCCGGAGAGGCAGAGGCTGATGAAGAAGGCCGTCAGGTAATGCGAGTACTTGCAAGAAATATGATTTTTCTTATGAAGAGCATCGAACTTGGCAGGGAACAAATCGGACTTCCAAAGCAGGAAGACAGAGTCTGGACCAATTTTACCAAATAATTTTATCTCAAAAAAAGGGCAGTTTTGGTCAAATATTCGGAAGAATTCTCATGGATAATGTTTTACGATTATTATAGGTTAAAAGATAAGGAGGACATTATCCATGAAGATTTTAAATATCCCCAAAGGACCCAGAAACGTATCAGCCATCGTTCAGGGCTGCATGAGAATGCCCGCTTTAAGCAAGGAAGATGCGGCAAAGGTAATCAGGACTGCATACGACTGCGGTATTAACTTTTATGATCATGCCACATGTTATGGTGAAAACGGAGAGGCTGAAACAAGATTTGCCGAGGCTTTTCCTTTAACAGGTATAAAGAGAGAAGATATTTTCATTCAGAGCAAATGCGGTCTCTGCTTTGACAGAAACGAATTTGACTGGACCAAAGAGAATATTCTCTCAAGCGTGGACGACAGTTTAAAGAGACTTAACATCGAATATCTTGACGCACTGCTTCTTCACAGACCGGACGTTTTATACGACCCTGAGGATGTTGCGGATGCTTTTAATATCTTAGAGCATGCAGGGAAAGTAAGACATTTCGGTGTGAGCAATCTCGTTCCCATGCAGATTGAACTTTTAAAAAAGTATGTTAAACAGCCGCTTGTATTCAATCAGGTTCAGCTTTCTCTCGAACAGTCTCAGCTGATTGACCAGGCACTCTATATGAACAATAAAACCACGGAATTTTCTGTAAACCGCGACGGAAATGCGCTTGATTACTGCAGACTTCATGACATCACAATTCAGGCGTGGTCACCACTGCAGATCGGAATGTTCGGCGGTACTTTTATCGACAATCCCGATTTTCCTGAACTTAATAAAGCACTTGAAAAGATTGCAGAGCGTGAGGGCGCATCAAAGACTGCGGTTGCCATCGCATGGATTCTTCGCCATCCCGCTAAGATGCAGGCTATTATCGGCACTATGAACCCCGAGCACATAAAAGATGCATGCAAGGCAGCAGATGTAAATCTTTCGCATCACGACTGGTATGAGCTTTATCTGGCAGCAGGAAAATATCTGCCTTAATATTCATACTCCTATAAAGCCCATAAAAATATCGTTCCCTAGTGGCTGAGGGAACGATATTTTTTATATACAATATAATGCCTTTATGATATAATCTGAATTCCACAGATATCTCTTTATCTGTGGAAACCAATAAGCAGAAATCTCTGCGTTTTCCCAGGAACAGTTTAGAAATAAAAATGCAAAAGGAGGAAAGAATTGATTAAATTGGAATCTATACTTAAATTGACCTTTGATAGCATTTATGCTATCATATTATTAAGGTTGGAGAGGAGTCAAAATGTTTATTATTGACTTCTATGAAACTGTAAACGGATATTCTGATATTAAGGAATTTTTGGAAGAAATAAGAAGAAAAGCAACGAATAACAAAGACGCAAGAATTCAATATGGTCAAATTACGCGTTATATAGAATTATTACAGCAAAACGGAACCAATCTTCCGACTGAGGTCGTAAAACATATAGAAGGAAGAATATGGGAATTAAGACCCGGTGTAAACAGGGTATTCTTTTTCTATCATGATGGTGAACGGTATGTTTTATTACATCATTACCGTAAAAAAACAGATAAAACGCCAAAACGAGAGATAGAAAGAGCTAGGGAAGAGATGAAAGATTATATAATCAGAAAAGGAGAGAAAGATGAATTGGGATGAATATAAAAAACAAGTGAAAAAAAGCGATCCGATTGCCAAGGAGATTTTAGAAGAATCAGAGGCTGAAGCCGCAATAATATCAGCTTTAATAAGACAGCGAGCGGCTCTTGGTTTAAGTCAGCGTGATCTTGCATCATTATGTAATATACCTCAATCATCGGTTGCAAGAATAGAGTCAAATAAAATAACTCCCAGACTTGATACGATACTGAAACTTCTCAATGAAATGGGACTTACACTTAGCGTAACAAAAATGCCTGCTTCTAAAGGATAAATATATTTATAGGATAACAGGCAAAACTTTTTCTTCAATAAATTCAACTCTGTCGAAGATTCTGGGCTTGAATGTTCCTGTAATGCCTACAGATACGTTATTTTCTCTATTTATGTAAATTATGTTTCCGCTGTCACCGATGGCAGCAAATACTTCTTTGTCTTCATATGGTTTGTACCAGAGATATCCGTACTCCATGTATCCAAACATCTTATCAAGTTTAAGACGGGGAGTGAGCATTTCACTAATCCATTCTGATGAGATGATTTGCTTACCATCGTATGCTCCTTCATGCAAAACCATTTCTCCGAGCCTTGCGAGGTCTCGTCCGGTGGCGCAGAGTCCCCAGCCTGCAGTTACGGTATCTTTAGGATCTGAGTACCATTCGTTTTTTCGAGGCCCTTTGTTCATAAAAAAATCAAACTGGTCTTCTTTATTGCTTTCGCCGTGAAGAACATGTTCCGGAATTCCGAGCGGAATAAAAAGATTCTTGTTCGCAAAATCAATGCATTTCTCACCTGCAGCATTCTCGATTATTCCTGCCAAAATCTGTATTCCCAGTGTGGCGTATTTAAATTCACCCGTAATACCGTTGCGTCCTCCTAAGAAATCTAGAGTTGCTTTCGTCCAGTCATCTGAAGTGCAAATCTTCGTCCAGGGTTCTGATTTGTATTTGTAGGGAGCTGTCATTGTAAGAAGATGTTTAATCGTAACATCATAAATGGTTTTCTCACCACGCTTAACCTCGTAATAAGGGAAGAAATCCATTACCTTCTGATTTACGTCTTTTATGAGCCCTTTATCAACAGCAATTCCGGTAAGTAATGCCATAACGCCTTTGGTTACGGAATTCACGTTTACAGGATCTTCGGTTTTGAATCTTCGCCATGTGTCATTATAAATCACTTCTCCGTTTTTAATGGCTTGAATTTGGCAGATGTTTCCTGCATTTCCTGTGCTTATTTCTATGAATTTGTGTAAAGATTCCCGGTTCATTTTATCCTCCTCTTGTGTTTGATTTGGACGTCCTAAAAAAATGCTAAGTTAATTAAAAATATATTTCAAGTATTTTTTGTTGGAGCCTTGTTGTTTAAAAAACTTCTTGACGATTACTACGTACACGTAGTATACTACGCATGCGTAGTAAAACAAGGAGATATTTATATGAAAAAAGTAATAAAAAGCTTATTTAGGTTTAATGTAACCAAAGAAACAGGGCTGGCTGTACTGATGGGATTATTGATGATTGTGCTCAGCTTTTTGATGATTCCTTTCGGTGGGGATTCGCTGAGAGATATGTTTATTTCTTTTATTCTCAGAGATTTTTTGATGATTTTCGGATTGGGTGTAGCATTTGTTTCTTTATACGTCGAGAAAAAAGAAAATGTGTTGGAGGATTTAGGTTTTAACAAACGTAAAATCATTCTGAGCGTTATAATAAATATAGTTTTAGCAATCGGACTTCTGGCGATGTTTTTAAAAGAGCAGGTACCGACGAATATTATTTCATTGAAAAATTTGTATGGAACGGTTTATATTCTGACTGCCGGAATATTTGAAATGACTTTCATATTCGGGTATCTCAGAATGAGCTTTGAAAAAACATTCGGAATAATACCGGCGATTATACTGACTTCGATCTTTTATTCGCTTCATCATGCAGGATTTCAGCCGGAGTTTCTACATTTGTTTCTGGTAGGTTTAATGTACTGCTCGGTATTTTATATCACCCAAAATATGCTTATTATATTTCCTTTTTTCTGGGGAGTCGGAGCGCTATGGGATGTGCTTGTGTCCTCAGAAGCGGGAGAGGAAATTAAAAATCTAGGTTCGTTTGCTATTGCATTAATAATACTTACTGCATCATTTTTATGGATTTTATACAGAAAAAAGAGGAAAAAAGAAAATGCTGTCAAAAACTTCGATAGTAATCTTGGGAATGCTTAGCAAAGGCGATATGAACGCCTATGACATGCTAAAAATGATTGAAAGAATGAATATGAAATACTGGTTCCCTATTGGAGCCACGACTCTTTATGAAACTTGTCTGAGGCTTGAAAAAAAGAAATACATAGCGAACACAGGTGAGTCCGATAAAAAAGCAGTTTATCATCTGACGGAATCGGGCCTTAAAGAACTTAAAAGAAGCATATGCGCTTTGTTTGAAAGAGTGGATTTTGATTCAGTGTGGTTCTGTCTGGCAGTAATGTATTCGAGTGTTTTAAGCGAAAAAGAGCTTGAAAAAGAAATAACAATCAGAAGAAATCTTCTTGATGAGTATGAAAAAGGAACGATTGAAAACAAGAAGATTATGCAAAAAAATAAGGTAACTTACAGAGAGATTTGCGCCATCGACAGAATGGTTCAGATCATAAGAATGGAGAAAGAAACACTGGAGGTTTTTGCCTTAAATATTTGATCAGCGATTAAGGAGTATGATTTGAGCGAGGCAGAACTTTATAAGGAACTGGGAGATCTTACAAAGAATAAAGATAAGTGGAAAGAGAATATTCCGTATGTGGTTTCACTTTTAAACCATGAGTCCACAAAGATTCGTGCTAAAGCGTTATGGATGTTAGGAGAAATGGGGCTTAAATATCCATCGGAAGTGACTGATGATGTGCCTGCAATAGCAGCATTTCTAGACAATGATGAGCCAATTTTACGGGAAAGGGCAATCAATGCACTCGGAAGAATCGGAAGATCAGATTTTGAGGCAATTAAACCATTTTGGCCGGATATGTTCAGATTTTCAGAAGATGAAGATTCGAATGTAAGACTGAACTTCATATGGGCATCGGAAAATATAGCAACAAATTCGCCTGAGCTGTATGAAAATCAAATGCAGATATACGAAAAACTTTTATATGACGAGAATGATAAAGTCAGAATGGAAGCGCCTGAAATATTCCGTGTTCTGGGCAAAAGAAAACCGGAACTGGTAAATCCGTATCTTGAGCAATTACGAACGATATCGGAAAATGACAGCAATCGGGTAGTGAGAATTCACTGCTTGGGAGCGATTAAGGCATCGACATAAAGAATTTAAAATATAGTATTGACAAACTTGAATAACCATTTATAATGTTAGTCATAACTAACCGCCGCAATGCGACGGTTTTAGTTGGAAAGAATAGTTAGACATAACTAACCATAACCAAACAAACCAAACTACAATTTCATACAGGAGGATAACATATTGAGCAAAGTAGCAGTTGTTTACTGGAGCAGTACCGGCAATACCGAAGCAATGGCAAATGCTGTAGCCGAAGGTGCAAAAATGGCAGGAGCCGATACTGAAATATTTACTGCTTCGGACTTTGATTCAAGTAAAGCGGCAGAGTTCGATGCTATCGCATTCGGATGTCCCGCCATGGGAGCCGAAGAACTTGACGATACAGAGTTTGAACCTATGTTTTCTGAAGTCGAAAGTTCAATCGCACACAAAAAGATAGCTTTATTCGGATCTTACGGATGGGGCGACGGACAGTGGATGAGAGACTGGGTAGACAGATGTAAACAGTCCGGAATCAACCTAATTAATGATGGCTTAATAGCCAACGAAGCTCCCAACGATGCAGATCTTGCAAACTGCAGAGCACTTGGTGCTTCACTTAACTAAGCTAGCCGATTTTTACCATTATATTTTTCTCCCCTTGCCAGGGAAATAGCCGTACATGGAAGAGTAAATCGTGGATACGATTTACTCTTTTCATTATGCATTACATTTTTATTCCTGCCATGGTGGCTTTAATAGGCGGTACGGGAAGGATAAGTGAGAACGAAGTGCTTAAAAACAGAGAATAATATTTCTTTTATG
>CAMYYF010000069.1:0-7011 GCA_947303375.1 uncultured Lachnospiraceae bacterium | reverse complement strand
GAAGAGGCTGAGGAAACTGCAGAAGATACAGAAGAATCTGAAGAGACAGCCGGCGAAATCGAAGACGAAGATGAAGGAGTAGTATTCCTTGACTTCGATAACGATGAAGAAAATTCTGCAGACAACTCTGAAGAAGAAGATAATACAGAAGAAGCATTAACCGAAGATACTGAAGAAGTTTTCGATGAAACTGAAGAAACAGTAGAAACAGCTGAAGATACAGAAGCATCAGACGAAGCAGAAACTGCTGAAGAAGATAACGAAGAACCTTTCGAATTCGAAGAAGCTTCAGAAGAAACTGCAGATGAAGTTGCAGAAGAAACTGCAGACGAAGAATCAGCAGAAAGCGAAGAAGCCGAAGCGACAGAGGAAGAAGCCGAATCGGCAGAAAACGAAGAAGTTGCAGAAGAAGCAGAAAGCGAAGAAGCAGAGGCAACAGAAGAAGCAGCAGAAAGTGAAGAAGCTGAAGAGACTTCAGAAGAAACTGACGAAGCAGAAGATTTATTCGAAGAAGCAGCTGAAGAGGCAGAAGATGCAGCAGAAGCTTCGGAAGAAACAATAGAAGACGCAGCAGAAGAAGCTGCTGAAACAACCGAAGAAGCAGCAGAAGAACTTGCCGAGACATCCGAAGAAACAGCTGAAGATATATTTGATGCAGCAGAAGAACTTGCAGAAGATGCAACAGAAACAATTGCTGAAGAAGAAGGTGAAGGTCTTGGAGCTGCAGCAGCATTTGCAGGTGTTGCCGGTGCGGCAGCGGTAGCAGGTATGGCAGCAGCATTCGCCGGTGACGAAGAAGCTGAAGAAGAAACCGAAGCAGAAGATACTGCAGAGTCAGAAGAGACAGCAGAACCTGAAGCAGAGCCTGAGGCTGAAGCTGAGACAGAAGAAGATTTCTTCACCGAGCCTGAAAGCGAAAAAGAAGACGAAGAAAGAGATTATATAAGTCTTGACGAAAACGTAGCCGATCCTGACGGATCATCCGTAGAATATTCTGTTCTTAAGAGAGATCCCAAGTATACGGTTATTTATGATTCCAATGCGAAGAAACTGTTTGAAGATTACCGCTTTGCAGACCACAACAATGCATACGGTCTTGAAAATATTATTCTTCTTCCCGCTCAGTGCAATCCTCTTCCTTTGGACAGAGAAGCTGAAGTTGAAACAAGAACCGTACTCGGTGCACGTACGGCAAGTCCTGTAGAAGTATTGCAGCCTTTCTGCTTCTCAAAACTCTTTATCTGGGGAGAACATATTCCCAACAACACCAAGGCTGAGAATTACACAAATCAGGCACTGGTTCTTGTAAAGGGTGAAGACGGACATATTCCTAATCTTTCCAGCAAGGAAGAACTTAAGGAAGAAGTTGAAATTGCAAGAGCAAGATACAATGGCGCACCCATCGGTATCGATCTTGTTGCCGGAAGAATCGAAGACGATTTGGAAGCATGCGTTTTTGCAAAACTTGATTACGTTATCTTAAATGATATTTCATTGAGAATTCTTCCTTACGCATTAAGAAGAGCAAGAAATTATCTTAACAGAGTTAATTCAAAACTTGAGATTTTAGTACGTGTTGAATCATTAAAGGATGCAAAAGAACTTGCAAAGATTCTTGCACTCGGAGCTAACTTCGTACTTGTTGAAAAAGGCTTTGACATCGATATGGCAAACAGTATGACCGAAGATTTGATGGATATCTGCAGAAGCACAGGCCACAATAATGTTCACGACCTCAACTTAAATGACATCTGCACCATTGACATGGATCTCGCAATGTTTACGGATATCAGTCACGTTTAATTAAATTGATAATATGTTTGTTTAAACATATAAATTTTTACCAATCCGGAGGGAAAAAGATATGGATAACAACAATTTAAACGAGACACCCGTTCAGGATGTACAGGAAACAGTAGAACAGGCAGAACAGGTTACTTACAGCTATGCTGCAGATGCAGAAGAAGCCGTTGCTGAAGGCGGTTCAAAAGGCCTTTCAATTGCAGGCCTTATCGTAGGTATCGCATCACTTCTTTGCTGCGCATTCCCCTGCCTTAACTGCATTTTAGGTATTGTTGGTTTGGTTTTAAGTATTATCGCCAAAAAGAAAAAAGCAGGCGGTCCTGCTACAGGCGGTTTAATTACAAGTATTATCGGTATTGTAGCTGCATTTATCGTTATTATCGTTTGGCTTGTAATCATTATCATCAACATCGCAAAGGCAAGATAATATGAGCGAACGCTTATTTAAAGATGATCTTACCGATACATGGTTTAAGCTCGGAATAGTGTTTGGCATACTGACGATTCCGGCCATAGTAGTGTTTTTCGTACTTGGAGATTATCTTATCGACGGCGGTATTAAATGTGCGGTATACAGTTTAATCCACATATACTGTCCGGGATGCGGCGGAACCAGAAGTTTTTATCATATGATACACGGTCATTTACTTAAGAGTATTCTGATGAATCCTTTCGTACCGTATACATATGCCGATTATCTGGTATTTATGATCAATACAATACTGGTGAAAACCACGAGGAAACTTGGATTTCAGGGCTTCCCCGTAACGGTAACGATACTCGTGGGTATCGGTATTTTGCTGGGGCAGTGGGTATTAAGAAACATATTACTTCTGGCATTTCATATCACATGTTTATAAAAGCAGTCTTCGGACTGCTTTTTCTCTTTTAGGAGGACTTGATTTTGTTGTATTTAATGTAAAAAAGAGTTAAAATATATAGTGTGTGCTTATGCGCAAAAATCAATAATTGTAAAGGAGCAAATACTATGGATTACAGGGAACAGTTCAATTTTTGGCTTGAAGACGATTATTTTGACGAAGAAACTAAAAAAGAATTACTTGCAATCAGAAATGATGACAAGGAAGTAGAAGATAGATTTTACAAAGAACTCGAATTTGGTACGGGCGGTTTAAGAGGTGTTATCGGTGCGGGAACCAACAGAATGAATCTTTATACCGTCAGAAAGGCTACACAGGGTCTTGCAAATTATATTCTTGCCCAGGGTACTGAAGACAAGGGTATTTCAATTGCATACGATTCAAGACGTATGTCTCCCGAATTTGCGGATGAAGCTGCGCTCTGTATGGCAGCTAACGGAATCAAGGCATATGTTTTTGATGCTTTAAGACCCACACCCGAATTATCATTCTCGGTAAGATATTTAGGATGTACCGCAGGTATCGTAATTACAGCAAGCCACAATCCTCCCGAATACAACGGATACAAGGTTTACTGGGAAGACGGCGCTCAGGTTACCAGCCCCAGAGATAAAGACATCATTACATACGTTAAAAACGTAACCGATTATCATACAGTTAAGACAATGGATAAGGCAGAGGCAATAAGCAAAGGCCTTTATATTCAGACAGGCAAGGAAATCGATGATGCTTTTATGGCGGAACTTAAAAAGCAGATTATCCATCCTGAAATCATAAAAGAAATGGGCAAGGAATTAAAGATTGTCTACACACCTTTTAACGGAACAGGAAATGTACCTGCCAGAAGAATCTTAAAGGAAATCGGATTTGAAAATGTAACGGTTGTTCCCGAACAGGAAATGCCGGATCCCAACTTTACCACACTTGAATATCCCAACCCCGAAGATCCCAAGGCATTTACGCTTGCACTTAAGCTTGCAAAAGAGGTTAAAGCAGATGTTGTTCTTGCTACAGACCCCGATGCCGACAGACTCGGTATTTACGCATACGATACAAAATCAGGCGAATACGTTCCTTTTACGGGGAATATGTCAGGTATGCTTATCGCAGAATATATTTTGAGAGAGCGTACTAAATTGGGTCTTATGCCTGAGAACCCTGCGCTTGTTAAGACAATTGTTACCACCAACATGGCAGACGTTATCTGCAAGACATACAACGTAAAAGAAGTTGAAGTCCTTACAGGATTCAAATATATCGGCGAGCAGATTAAGTGGTTCATCGAAAAAGGTACAAACAATTATGTATTCGGTCTCGAGGAAAGCTACGGATGTCTCGCAGGTACACATGCAAGAGACAAGGACGCAATCGTTGCTGTTATGTGTCTTTGCGAAGTTGCTGCATACTGCAAGAAGCAGGGTATCACCGTATGGGATATGATGCTTGATATGTACGAAAAGTACGGATATTACAAAGAAGACCTTTATACAATCACCATGAAGGGCAAGGAAGGCAGCGAGCAGATCGCAGCCATCATGGAGAACTTAAGAGCCAATCCTCCCAAAGAATTCGGTGCATGGAAAGTTCTCGCCATGAGAGATTATACAAAGGATGAAAGAATAGATCTTGCTACCGGAGAAAAGAGTTCAACGGGACTTCCTTATTCGAACGTTCTTTACTTTGAACTCTCTGATGACGCATGGTGCTGCGCAAGACCTTCGGGAACAGAACCCAAGATTAAGTTCTACATGGGTGTAAAGGGCGAGAGCCTTGAAGACGCAAAGAAGAAAGTAGCAGAATTAACAGAGGCACTTAAGAGTAAACTTGCATAATAACGGAGACTGGAAATGGCCAAGGCAAACGAATTGTATGGAAAAGCGAGCAGGTATTTAAGAAGAAACGGGATTGAAAAGACTGCGGTAGCCGTGGCAGACACGGCATTAAGCAAGCCTCCCAAAAGTTTCAGATATCAGCTTGCCACAACTGAAGAATTAAAAGCACAGAAAGCGTGGAGCAGCAGATTTTCTTCAAGCATCAAGTTTTCTTTGGTCGTTCCTGCGTTTGAAACAGATATTATGTATTTCGATGAAATGATTGCCAGCGTTCTCGGACAGACATACAACAACTGGGAATTCATAGTTGTTGACGGCTCGAGAAACAGGAAACTCATGGATGAAATCGAAAACATGACCGGAGTGGTCAACGGAGACAGACCTGCAGGAAGAGCTTTAAGTGATGAAGATGTAAAAAGCATTCACAGGCTTTCTGCAGACACAGATGTATCTTACGATTACGACGGATGCCTTATCAGATATATCCATCTTACTTCAAACGGAGGAATCTCAGCGAACATTAATAAAGGCGTAAAGGTTGCCACAGGCGACTATGTCGGAGTGCTCGATCACGACGATCTTTTAACTCCCGATGCGCTTTACTATATGTCCAAAGCGCTTGTAACAAACGAATACAGGGCTAAGCTTGTTTATTCGGACGAAGACAAGACGGACGCTAAAGGAAAATCTTTCTTTGAGCCGAACAGAAAGCCAAATTTCAATCTGGATATGTTTTTGACAAACAACTATATCTGTCATCTTACATTCCTGGAGAGAAACCTGATTCAGGATCTTTTGTTCCGTCCCGAATATGACGGCGCCCAGGATTACGATATTTTCTTAAGAGCGGTAAAAAGTATGGACGACCCTGAGGAGAGAATTCTTCACGTGCCCAAGATTTTATATCACTGGAGATGTCATGCAAATTCAACCGCGGGTAATACGGACGCCAAAGAATATGCATACGAAGCAGGACGTCGTGCAGTGGATGATTTCTGCAAGACAATGGGCTGGGCCGTTACGGTAAGCCATACATCTCATTTGGGATTTTATCATATTGAATATAAAAACCTTCTTTTCACGACGAGACCCGAACTCGGAATGGTATGCGGACCTATTTATAAATTCGGCAAGCTTTCCGGAGGAGCTATGAGAGAAGACGGAACCGTATTGTACCGCGGACTTGCCAAGGGCATGGGCGGATATATGCACAGAGGTTCTCTCATACAGCAGGTTGAGGCCGGCGATGTAAGAAACATGAGAATAAATCCGGCTCTTGAAAAACTCTATGATGAGATGGTAGAATCGAAACTTGCGAAAAATGCTCCCGATTATGTGGATATAAGCCTTGCTTTCTGCAAGAAGGTAAGAGAACTTGGGTATAAGATTTTATACGATCCCGAGCGCAAGCGGGAGTAATTAACCTTATGAAGTTAAGTGTAGTAATACCCAATTACAACGGAATAATGTATCTGGAAAAATGTCTGGCGGCACTTGATAAGCAGGACTTTACGGATTATGACATTATTGTTGTCGATGATGCTTCCACAGTGGAAGGAATAGAAGAGACAGTTTCGGCATATCCGAGAGCAAGATTTATAAAGCACAGTGAGAACCGCGGATTTGCGGCTTCGGTAAATGACGGAATAAAAGCATCCGATGCAGAGTATATATTTCTTTTAAACAATGATGCGTATGTGGATGACGGCTGCTTAAGCATTCTCGTAAAAGCTATGGATGAGGAAGGCAATGGCACATTTTCCATTCAGTGCAAAATGCTCTCGGCTTTCAATCATGCGCTGATTGATAATGCCGGAGATTTCTATAATATATTAGGATGGGCCAGAACCAGGGGCAAGGACAAGCTTGCCGACAGCCATGATAAACCTACGGAAATCTTTTCATCATGTGCCGGAGCAGCTATCTACAGGAAGAGCATTTTAGAAGAACTCGGACTCTTTGATGAAAATCATATTTCCTATCTGGAGGATGTGGATATCGGATACAGGGCACGCATTTACGGATATACCAACAAGTATGAACCTTCGGCAAAGGTATTCCATGAGGGAAGTGCATCCAGCGGTTCAAGGTACAACGAATACAAGGTAAAACTTGCGGCAAGAAACTCCATTTTGGTCCGATATAAAAACCAGACGGTTTTACAAAAGATAGTAAATTTCCCCGCGATGGAAGCGGGCGTAATAATAAAACAGTTTTTCTTTATAAAAAAAGGTTTGGGCAAAGTTTACAGAGCCGGAATCAAAGAAGGAAGAAAAGTTAAGAAGAGCGAGAGCGAGAGAGCAAGGAAAATTGTTTTCGACTCTGCCAAGCGAAAAAGAGCCTTAAAGATAGAGTTTGACATGATAAAGAACATAATTTATTAGGCTTGAAAAAAACAATTTCGTATTGTATCATTATAATTCGAGGGCGTCTGAGTAAACGGACGCAAGTTGCTTATGATTAAGGACAATCAAACATTTTTTAACAGATTGCAT
>CAMYYF010000068.1:0-7120 GCA_947303375.1 uncultured Lachnospiraceae bacterium | reverse complement strand
AAGGACCGCTACAAAGCCTACAGGGACAACGGCTACGGCATATGGTCGTGGTTTGAATGCGTGGGAATTGAGATAGCGAAGTTTATTTTAAGTTAGAAAAATGTTTTAGAAGCGCCTTTAAAAGGGCGCTTTTATGATGCATTTGTACGGTCAAAAAATACAATATAAAGTATAAAAACACAATAAAAACACAATATAAATGGTTTGTTTTGTTGAATCATGTATTTGTATGTGTTATAATAAATTGACAAAAAAATAGCAAAGATGACCGTTCTTGACCGGAACGGCTATTTTTAAGGAAGAAATAATGGAGGCTAGAATGAGAAAATTAAGGAAAAGGATACTTGGAACCTTTTTAGCATTGACTACGGCGACAATGTCGCTGGGCATTAATGTTCATGCAGAAGGGAACGATTATATTGATAATTCGATATATGATGCTCCTTCCTTCGAAGAAAGCATTGATGGCAATGACGAAGAGATATTGATATTTGACGAAACAGATATTGATGAAACAGAAAATCAGATTAGCGAGGATTTGAACGATGATTCGGAAGAAATTGTTGCCGAAGTAATCGATCAAAATGACGAAAATCCTATCGTTGAGGATGAAGCTGAAGTAATCACTGATGATGATGCGGAAACAACAGAAGATGCGGATATTATCGCAGATGATACTTCAGACGAAACAGAAGAAATTGCAGCCGACGAAACAATTGAAGAAATAGTTTCCCCCGCTGATGAGGAAACAGCAGAAACTGCAATTGAAGCCGAAATAACAGAAGACGAAATTGAAGCAGAAGTTGCTGAAGAAGCTGAAGAAGCTGAAGAAGTTGAAGAAGCTGAAATCGAAGAAGAATTTGATCCGATTGAAATGCATTTCAGTCCGGATGCACAAATATATGAATTCAATCAGACAGACAAAGATGCTTTATTGGCTTCATATATAGACAGCGAAATAGACAAGCAGCAAACACCCGTATATGCTTCGTCAATGAGCGGCGACAGACTCACGGGCATGAATAAAACAATCTACAACAAGGCAAAACTGTTAATAGGACGTGTTGCGGCAGGTCAGGAAGTTAATACGAAGTTGACATTCAGTTTTAAGGATCTGGGAGTTGACACAAAGCATTATACGGCTTCTGATTTGGGAGTAACTTACATAGCAGTATCTTCAAACGGCAACATTACCGTGAATTATGCGGCAATTCAGGCATTATATGCCAAGACCGGAGTAGATAAGTACGATTCGATGGCCATTTGCAATGCGTTAGAGCGCGATAATGCATATGAAAGCTATTGGATAAATACTATTTCGCCCGGATCGTTTGGATATTCATTATGGAGAAATTCCTCCGGAGAATTCATGCTTTCCATCGACGGAGAAGAATTGGTATATTCATTTGAGCCCACAAGTGATTATAAAGGAACCGAGAATTTTACAGTAGATCCGGCCAAAACCAAAGCTGTAGGCTCGACCATTACCAATGTTAATAAGATTATCGAAGATGCTAAATCTTTAAGCGATTACGAAAAGCTTGTTTATTATAAGAACAAGATTATTTCATCGACAGATTTGGACAACAGTTCAAGCAATAAAAATGACATTGTAAGTGTATTTGACGGTAATTCCAAGACAAATACCTCTCAAAAGGGATATTGCAGAGCATTTGAGTATCTTTGCGAAAAAACAGTTTTCAACAGCTCTTCCGTCAAATGTTATCCGGCTTCCGGCAAGAGAGGAGCTTACACATACTACTGGAATATAGTTCGTCTTGCTGACGGCAGAAAATATATGGTGGATTTGGCAGAGTGCGACAAGAAGAGCTCAGATAAGCTTTTCCTTGCACTTCCTATTTCCGGATCAGTCAGCAACGGATACATATTTGAATGTAACGGCGAGTTATTCACATACACTTATGACGAATACACCTTAAAAGACTATAAGGACGAAGAACTTACGCTTAGTCAGGCCGTAAAATCCACATTAAAAGGCTTTAGCGTAAACTATCCCGCATATTTGCCTACGGGCTCCGCTAACCAGTTTATTTTGGTTCGTGAAGGCGGAACCGACAAGTGCAAATACAGACTTGATTACGTTAAGAAAGACGGAAAGAACATACTCGGCGAATCCTACGCTGCACAGTTTGTGGATTCACAGTCATTTAACATTACATTCCCTTCAGAGGGAAACTATGAGATAAGATTCACCATAAAAGACACAGGCGACAACAATGTCGAAGTGGCTAAGATCATAACTGTAGCGGCTACATCTGAAAACGGCCTGGTTTCCCGCCTTGACGGAGAGTATTACTATCTTAAAGATGGTGTGATTCAGTCCAACTTTACAGGTTTGGTAGCGCAAAACGGTGATTCCTATTATGTTCAGAAAGGTAAGCTGGTCCAGGGCGTTAACGGTCTTACAAACGTAAACGGTACATGGTATTACCTTAAAAACAGCATCCTTCAGAAGAACTACACCGGACTTGTTCAAAATAAATCCAATAAGAACTGGTATTACGTACAAAAAGGCGAACTTAAATGGGGCGTTAAAACATTAGTACAGTATGACGGCACATGGTATTACGTAAATAACAGTACGGTTGACTGGAAGTTCACAGGCTTCTGTACATATAACAAAACAGATTATTATATTCAGAACGGTACTCTTAAATGGGGCGTTAACGGTCTTGTAAATGCCGGAGGCAACTGGTATTACGTTAAAAACAGCGCGCTTCAGAAAGACTACACCGGACTTGCTCAGAATGCAGCCAATAAGAACTGGTATTATGTACAAAAGGGCGAACTTAAATGGGGCGTTAAAACATTGGTACAGTATCAGGGTACATGGTATTACGTAAGCAACAGCACATTAGACTGGAAGTTCACAGGCATATGTACATATAACGGTACAGATTATTATATTCAGAGCGGTACTCTTAAGTGGGGTGTAGACGGCCTCACAAATGTTGCAGGTACCTGGTACTACTTAAAGAACAGCGCCGTTCAGAAAAACTACACCGGACTTGTACAGAATGCAGCCAACAAGAACTGGTATTATGTCCAGAAAGGCAAGCTTATCTGGGGCGTTAAAACATTAGTACAGTATCAGGGTACATGGTACTACGTAAATAACAGTACATTAGATTGGAATTACACGGGACTTGTACAGAATTTAGCCAACGAGAACTGGTATTATGTTCAGAAAGGCACCTTAAAGTGGGGCGTCAGAACATTGGTACAGCATAACGGCAATTGGTACTATGTAAATAACAGCACGCTTGACTGGAGCTATACAGGCTTGTGCGAATACAACGGAACTCAGTATTACATCCAAAAAGGCCGACTTAAATGGGGCGTAAACGGACAGGTTAAGATTAACGGCAAAACGTATACCTTAAAGAACAGTGCCGTTGTGAAGTAATTCGAAATAAAATCATAAAAGATATAAACATTAATAAACCCGTCATAATCCGACGGGTTTATTAATATTTTACGCACTTTTTATATAATCTCAGGTAGCGCCTTTTATAATTTATATATATAATATATAAAGGGATACGATGGTTTACAGATAAAAGGATTGATTCAGAAAATGATAATAGGAATTGACCTCCTGTGGGTTCGACCGAACATATGCGGAGGAACCGAATCGGTAATCAGAAATCTTCTGAACGGATTCGGAATGTATGATGATAAAAATGAATACTTATTGTTTGCGGGCAGGGATGTTGCAGAAACATTCGAATGCTATAAAGAATATCCCAATATGCGAATTCAGATATGTGATGTCGACAGCATGAAAAGAGTCAGAAGAATCGCATGGGAAAACGCAAATCTTGATAAGCTTGCAAGGAAACTCAAAGTTGAAATCATGCTGATTCCGGTGTACTCCAAGCCCAACAGCCTGCAGGAAGAAAAGGGAGGAATACCTTACATTACCGTTATACATGATCTTCAGGCGCTGCACTTTCCGGAATACTTCTCCACATCAAAACGCTTCTTTGCCAAAAAATCATGGAAGAAAGCATGCGCCGAAAGCAGAAAAGTAATTACAATTTCAGAGTTTTGCAAGGAAGATATTATCAAGAATTATCCATCCGCAAAAGAAAAATGCGTCGTTGTGTATGATCCGATTCTTCTTTCCGAGGAAAAGCCTGTAAAGAGCGATAACGATTTGTTTGAGAATATCAAAGCAAAATACAACATCGAAAAAGATAAATATTTCTACACGGTGAGTTCCATGCTCCCGCACAAGAACCTTGAAACATTAATAAATGTCATAAAAGAAATAAAAGAAAACGAGCCGGATTTACGCGATTATAAACTTGTAGTCAGCGGTGTCGGCGGAAAGAAGGATGAATTCAACGCGAAGGTTAAAGAAGCGGGCGTTGAAGATTTAATTGTTGATACAGGATTTGTAAGCAACGAGGACAGAGACGCTCTGTATGAGAATTGCAATCTTTTCCTTTTCCCGAGCACATTCGAAGGCTTCGGAATGCCGCCTGTTGAAGCCATGATGAAGGGTGCGAGAGTAGTAACTACCAAATGCACATGCCTTGAGGAAGTTACTCAAAAGAAAGCCACCTACGTGGACGATCCGCGGGATGTAAACGACTGGATTAAGAGAATAAAAGAGGCTCAGACCAAAGAGAAAAAAATCTGTTCATTTCCTGAATATAACCTAAAAGAAATAACAGAAAAATATATGGATGTTTTTAGTTCGATTATTTTATGAGAATATTATATGTACTAAATGACACACTTCATCATGCCGGAACGGAGAGTGTCATATTAAACTATTACAATCACATAGACAGAGAAAGATATCAAATTGATTTTCTTCTTAATGCGCCCAAAAGCGAATTGGAGGAGAATGATATATGCCAATATCTGATTAAGAAGGGTTCTAAAGTTTTCTGCATCACTCCGAGAAGAGTGGATTCCAAAAAGAACAAACAGGAATATCTCGAAATTCTTAAAAGCGAAAAGTATGACATTGTTCACACGCATGTTGATGCAATAGGATCATACTTTCTTTCGCTCGCTCAAACAGCGGGTGTAAAAGTAAGAATCGCACATTCCCACAATACAAGACATCAGCTTGCCAACAAAGGCATTAAAAACAGAATTCATTATGCTTATCTTGAGAAGTGCAGAAAGGACATTCGAAGAGAAGCAACACATTACATGGCCTGCTCTAAAGAAGCGGGTGAATGGCTTTTTGGCAGGGAAAATATCGACAATAAAAAAGTATATATTTTAAACAATGCAATAGATACCGGGAAATTCAAATTTAATCAGGCAATCAGAGATGAAGTAAGAAAAGAATTGGGTATAAAAGACGATGAACTTCTTATCGGACATATAGGCCGTTTTAAACCCCAGAAGAATCACGCATTCTTGATAGATGTATTCAAAGAAATAAGCGAAACAGATAATACTTCAAAACTTTTGCTTGTGGGAGACGGTCCCTTAAAAGAAGAAATCGAAGAAAAAGTTAAAGCTTATAATATTGCGGACAGAGTGATCTTTTATGGTGAGACAAAGGATACTTCGAGACTGCTTAATGCAATGGATATTTTCCTGTTCCCGTCCATTCACGAGGGGCTCAGTGTGGTTATGATTGAAGCACAGTGCAACGGCCTTAAATGCATCATGTCGGATACGGATGAAGTATCGAAGGATACTGTTATTACCGATAATGTTGACTGTTTAACTTTGGATGATCCGAAAGAATGGGCGAATAAAACCCTCAACGCCGAAACCTCAAGAAAGGATGAAACAAAAACGCTTGCGGATAAAGGATACGATATTACCAAAGAAGCCAAAAAACTGGAAGATTTTTATTCCGGTATACTCTCAGAATAGAATTGTTACAAAGGACTGCCATGGAAAAAATATTAACCGTTTCGGTTGCGGCATATAATGTGTCAGAGACAATTAAAGATACCCTTCAATCTCTTGTCACCGACGAGGAAACCATGCAAAAGATTGAAGTAATAGTCGTTGATGACGGATCTTCGGACAATACGTTTGATTTAGCCAAAGAATTTGAAGAAAAGTATTCCGATTCTTTTAGGATTATAAACAAAGAAAACGGCGGCTACGGTTCAACGATTAATACTTCGGTAAAGGTTGCGAAGGGAAAGTATTTTAAGCAGCTTGACGGCGGAGATAAATATATTACGGAGAATCTGCGCGATTTCGTAGAATATCTTGATTCGAACGATGCAGACATAATAGTATGTCCTCACGTAAAAGAATACGTAAAAGATTCGATGAGCGAAACGGTAGATGATTATAAGCAGTATAACAGCGACGGTGTTTTAAAAATCTCGGATGTTAAGTTTGACAACAGACTCTGGATGCATGGGATAGCATTCAAAACCGGCGTATGGAATGAATTGGGGAGAGACATTCCCGAACATTGCTTTTACACGGATATGGAATATGTTCTCTATCCCTTTGTAAAAGCCGAAACAATAGCCTTTTTCGACAAACCTGTTTACAGATATTATCTTCAGTGCGAAGGACAGAGCGTCAGTACAGAAGGAATTAAGAAGCATTACAAAGATTCTGTTCGTATGATGTGGGATCTTTGCGATTTGTACGTTGATTATCTCAAAAATAATCCTGATGAAAGTAAGAGATCGTTATTCGAACTCTCGGTTAACCATGCCATTTCGTTCGTATACACATCCTATCTAAAGCTGGATAAAAATAATACAAAAGAGATCGAAGAAATCGATCACGATTTAAAAGAAAAATATTTCGACATATACAAAGGAAGCGAGAAAGTGAAGAGACTGACAATGATGCGCAAGACCGGATTTAAGCTTAAAAGCCTTTATAAAAAAATGATATTTTCATTTCTGATAGTGGGAATTTTATCATTATCATTTTCAGGTTATGTTCGTGCCGAAGGAGAAGATGTTCTTACAGAAGAAGTTATTGTAAGTGAAACAGCGGAAATTGAGGCCGAAACGGATGAACCTGAGGACATAAAAGAGGAAGTTTTAACAGAAGATCCCGAAACTGTAATCAGTGAAGATGTGATTGCAGAACAAGAGTCTTCAAATGAGCCTCAAACAGATGAGCAAATCGATGAAATAAA
>CAMYYF010000067.1:0-7146 GCA_947303375.1 uncultured Lachnospiraceae bacterium | reverse complement strand
TCTCAGGAAACTTTGGCTCAGCAGTTAAATGTTGTAAGACAGACAGTTTCAAAATGGGAAAAAGGAATATCGGTACCCGATGCAGAAATGTTAAATTCACTGTCGGAACTTTTTGAGGTTCCCGTCAGCACGCTGCTTGGCAGCAAGGTGGAAGAACCCGCGACAGAAAGTGATCCCAGAATGGAAGAGATTGCAAAACAGCTTGCGATATTAAACGAGCAGCTTGCAAATCAGGCTAACCGTAAAAGAAAGACCGGAAAGAGAATAATCACAATTATAGCGTGTGTTATTGTAGGATTTATTCTTTTATGCTTTCTGTACATTGGCGCAATCATTCTTCTAAGATATCATGAGGCTTCGAATACGAACTATTACAAGACCGTAATTCAGTGCGAGATTAACGGCGAAACGTACGGCTACGAAATGATTTACGATGATAATTTCAGGATTCACGCAGAAGGCGGAGATGCTTTTATCATCGATCATATCAGTACGACACAATATGATGATTACAATGAAGAGATTGCCCACATAGAGGATTATTTCAACGACCACGGCGGAAGCGTAACGATAACTGCAGACCGTCAGCCTGTGGCTTCGATAAACGATTAGATTAAGGGACCATGTACATAGCATGGTCCTTTATTTTTTGGTATAATTAATACTTAGAGAAATAAACAGTTTTGGGTGATTTTTTATGAGAAAAGATAATATAGTTTTAATCGGAATGCCGGCCTCCGGCAAGAGTACGGCAGGCGTTATACTGGCCAAAGTACTCGGCAAAAAGTTCATAGATACAGATCTTGTGATACAGGAGAGAGAAAAAGCTCTTTTATCAGAGATCATAAAAGACAAAGGCGTTGCGGGATTTATGAAAACCGAGGAAGAAGCGATTCTGTCCGTTGATGTAAAAAATACCGTAATTGCCACCGGCGGAAGTGCGGTATACGGCGAAAAAGCCATGGAGCATCTAAAAGAAAACGGCACAGTCGTTTATCTGAAGGTTGAAAAAGACGAACTCTTTAAAAGATTAACAGACATAAAAGAACGCGGAGTCGTTTTAAGGGAAGGCGAAAACATTGAAGAGATGTACGACAGCCGTATTGTTTTGTATGAAAAATATGCCGATATTATAATTGAAGAGCGTGACAGTACGATTGAGGAAACAATCAGAAAAATACAAAATGAATTATAGATCTGTGAATAATTGGTGTTTATGCAAAAGAAGAACAAAAGAAAATTAAATATTTTCGCCGTTGCATCGCTCATTTTGGCAGGGATTGTTTTTATGTTTGCATGTACCAAAAACGAGCCTGAAATGCCTATAGAACACCCTCTCGACGGAGACGGTGAGATAAACTATGCCGCCATGCCCGGCTTAAAAGAAGTCCCCGAAGAATACGGATGTTCGATATTCGTCAAAATCAAAGCCGAGTTTGTAATCTATCTGGACGAAAAAGGCAGTTTGCTTGCATATGAAATCAAGAACAACGAGGCAATGAAGGTCGCAGAGCGTGCATTTATGGAGGGCGACTGCTTTGAAGTCACAAGAGAGATTTTCCGTATGTCGATTGATGAACTGTCGATAGATACAGAGACCGAGGATATGCAGGTTGCTCTGACAGAAAATAATTTATCCGACGAAGAAGGCAGCGAAATGCTTCAGAGGGCCATAGACGGGGCCAACGCTGCTTTGGAAGAGAGAAATAAAACAGGAAAGGTGAATTATTCTTTTCCCGACGACATGGCTTTTATCAATCCTAAAACCCAATCTGAAAATAATGAAAACAAACCTGAAGAAAATATAAGGCCTGAAGAAAAACATCCGAATTTTGACAAAGATAAGGAGGAATGGATTTGTGCAAGCCAGTCCGATTTGGATTCCGTTATTGATTTTTTACACAAAAACAATATCGGAGAGGGTTCATATCCAATAAAGATTTCAAAGGATATTACTTTGTCTTTAAATACTGCCTCTGCATATAAAGATATTGTCCTTGACTGCAACGGTCAAAACGTCACAATTAACGGAAATTTCTCTCTTGATATCGAAAACTTTCAGCCTTTATGCATAGAGAATGCCAAATCCGTTGATTTATCAGGTCTTACCGTAGATATGGAATCTGCGACTAAGCTTAAACCCGCAGGGCCGAGACCCGGCGAGACCGAAGAAGAGGCCTACTGGAATACTCAGAATTCAATCGTAGATATAGTGAGAATAAAAGGTACTCCTCAGAGCAGTATAATAATTCCCGAGTTGTTTGAATATCCTCAAAATGTTGAAAGAAATGAAAAGAATTCTTCGTTTTTCGATCCTTACTGCGAATATGAGGTCAAAGATAACGAGATATTATTAAAGGTAATCGGACCACGTGATGATTACGAGGCGAGAAATGAAAAGGAGATAAAGGTCCTGGAAGAAATTTTCACAAACGGAGAATATCACAGTCTCACGGGGCAGACCTCAAATAATTTTTATTATATCTGCACCGATGTAACAATGGATATCGGAGAATGCACGCTTCCGAATATGGATTATGAGGCTATCTGTGTCGGAAAGGGCGGACACCTTGTTCTGACAGGAACCTTATATATCACAGGCGGTACTTTTAAAATGGAAACCTATCAGCATGACGGCATAGACATAACGGGCCTTACCATAGTCAAAAAACATCCTTCGCCCGATATGATTCAAATCGGTTTTGATCCTGAAGAAGGCATAGACGAAGAGTTGTATAAATGCAAAACTTCTTCGGGGGAAGTTAAGTTTTCAAAAGGTTCCGATAAAGTATCAATTACTGTATGGTAAAAATATGAGTGATAAATATTTTAAAAAGGCGCTTGCGGATTTTACGCTTGATTTTGCCTCAGGAGATGCAATCCGTGCGCTGGCGGATAAAGGGTATTCCGTAACAGAAATTCATAAAAGGCTGGATTTTCCGACACCCGTCGAAAGAATCCGCGAGACGGTATGGAAGCATTACATTGATACAGGGGTAATTTTGCTTGAAGAACCTTCGGACAATTCTCCCAAGAAGCGCGTAACCTATGAAAAGGTTCAGGACAGTCTCGGCAGAACCTCTTTTAAGCAGGTGATTGTGGAAGATAATAACTTAAAAGAATATGTTGAAATTGATTTTGGTAAAAGATTATATCGTGACAGAAAAACGTTTGAGAAAACTCTTGATGTTTTATCTCTCGAAGACCGTCAGTATATCTTGGATCTCCCTTGGCCATTAGAAATAGTGTGGCATGTTAAGAACGAACGTATGGAAAGAATATTACAGAAATTACAAGAAAAATAGAAGTCATTTTAACTTCTATTTTTTTATTGATGTTAAAATAATTATACGGTATAATGTATATACATAAAGGAGATAATATTATGGATAGTGTAGCAATCAGAGCCTGGGGAAATAGCCAGGGAATAAGAATACCCAAAGAAATACTTGATAAACTGGATTTGAAAGTATCAGATGTTTTAAATATTGAAATTGAAAATGATGCAATAGTTCTTAGAAAACAGTTTGTTCATAAGACTTTTGAAGAGAGATTAAAAGCATATAACGGAAAAATATCCGTTTCTGATTTTGACTGGGGTGAGCCGAAAGGAAGAGAGTTGCTGTAATGAAATATAATCAAGGGGATATAATACAAATTGATACATATAAAAAACAACTTTTTGTGATTGTGAGCAAAAATGCTTTTATTAGAGCTACAGGCATTTTTCATGTTTGCCCGATTTTGCAAAATGTTTTACCCGGACCTGTGCATATAGCAATTAACGGAAAGGATAAGACAAAAGGAACAGTCATATGTGAGCAGATAAAAGCGATTGATCCCGAATTAAGAAATTGCAGAAGGATGGATTATTTAGCCTATGAAGACATTATGGATATCTCGGATGTTATTCAGGGCTTGTTTGAATATGATTAAAAAAATACTCGAAACTTTGTTCGCTTTATGATATAATGCATCTATATGGGGTAAAAGGTATATCATATGGCAGAACAGATACTTGATAAATTAAATTCTTCTCAGAAAGAAGCGGTTACAACCACCGAAGGATATGTGCGCGTAATAGCGGGTGCCGGAAGCGGCAAGACGAGAACACTTACGCACAGATTTGCATATCTTGTAAATGAAGTCGGAATTCCTGCCGGCAATATTCTTTGCGTGACTTTTACAAATAAGGCTGCCAACGAAATGAGGCAGCGTATTCATATGTTAACGGGCGACAGAGACACCGGATACATCAATACCTTCCACGGTTTCTGTGCAAACGTTTTAAAAGAAGAAAGCTTCGTGTTTAATTACCCGAAGTCTTTTCTTGTTTTGGACAACTCCGACATCGATTCCATGCTTTCGGTCATTTACGAGGAAAGAAATCTTTCGCTTCGCGATATGACTTTCTCGAAGGCGCGCGATATGATTGAGATGTTAAAACTCTTCGAGCGCCCGGATTATTATCTCGACATGTTCGATATGTCGCTTGAGACCCTAAAAGAAAAATACGACTCCGCGATTACGCCCAAAGATATTATCTTTTATGGTTATCTCTATCAGGAAAAGAAATGCTTCGGACTCGATTACAACGATCTTATTATCTTTACGCTTTACACATTCAAGGTAAGCGAAGAATCCCGCAAAAAATGGCAGAAAAGACTCATGTATATCATGATTGACGAGTTTCAGGATATTGACAAGCCGCAGTATGACTTAATGGAAGTGCTCTCGGATTATCATAAAAATCTTTTCGTCGTAGGCGATCCCGACCAGACCATTTATACATGGCGTGGTGCGGACATCCATTATCTTTTAGACTTTGACAAAAAGTTCAAAGGCACGAAGACAGTCATGATGAATGATAATTACCGTTCGGTTAAAAGTATCATCGATGTTGCAAATTCGCTCATAAAAAAGAATAAATACAGGGAAGAAAAAAATCTTGTATCCGTAAGAGGCGAAGGAGACAATACGGCTGCTTACTTTGCGAAGAACGCGGATGATGAGGCTGATTTTATAGCCGAAAAAATAACAGAGTTAAAAGAAAAGAACAATGAAAACTACAAAGACATGACGATTCTTTTCAGATCGCATTTTCTGACAAGAAGTCTTGAAAATGCTTTGTTCACAAAACAGATTCCCTATGTTATTTACAGCGGCGTTCAGTTTTACGACCGTGTTGAAATAAAGGTTGCGCTTTCCTACCTCAGAATGCTGGTTTCGGCGGACGATCTGGCATTCAAGCGCGTTATCAATACGCCCAAGCGAAATATGGGTGAGAGACGTATCAAATTCCTCGAAGAAGCGAGCGAAAACAGCGGAACCACTCTTTTTAACGCTCTTAAGGCGAATATCGACAATCCGGTATTTAAGGGCACCAAAGCCGTTGAATTTCTGGACTTAATCGACAAGCTTTCCGAAAATCTTGAAACCAAGAGCATATCCGAACTTTTAACCAAAGTTCTTGAACTCAGCGGATACGAGGAAGTTTTGCGAACCGAGGGTGCGCAGGAGAGACTGGACAATCTCGCGGAACTCAAGCAGTCAGTTTATGACTACGAGGTAACCTGCGGCGAAGAGACCAACCTCGACAGTTATTTAAAGCACATTGCACTTTATACCAATACGGATCTCGAGGACACTAAGGACCGTGTCAAGCTTATGACCATTCATGCGGCCAAGGGTCTTGAATTTAAAAATGTATTTATCTGCGGCTTAAACGAAGGAATTTTCCCTTCAAAGAAAATTCGTACGCAGGTTGCGATGGAAGAGGAAAGACGTCTTGCGTTTGTCGCAATTACCCGTGCCAAAGACAAACTCTTTTTGACCGAAGCCATGGGCAGAAATTTCGACGGTTCGCCACGCTTCCCTTCGAGATTTTTATTTGACATAGAAAAGCAGTACCTTGAATATATAAACGAACCCAATGACGCCCTCATAAAAGAAACCAAAGAATATGTCGAGCTTTCCGACAAACTCCTCATAAAAGACAAAAGCGATCTTTTCCCCGAGGGCAGCAGGGTAAAGCATATGATTCTCGGAGAAGGCACAATCGTTTCCACAGATCAGGAAATGCAGGCTTATGTGATTAAGTTTGATTCAAGCGAGACCGAGAGGATGATTGCTTTTAAGGTGACTCTGGAACTCATATAATACGTGATTCTTTTTTATCATGTAATGTGGTAAGATAATAAATGTGTAAAAGAATTATTGCACGGAGTTTATATGAAATTTTTTGGTAAAAAATTTGGAATCGTTCTGGGGGTGATAATGATGGTATCCCTGTTTGGATGTGAAAAGCCTGCAAACAATATTGAAATCGGAAACCCTGACCCTGTAAAGATTCCGATGACGGATCTTTCACAGATTGAATTTACCGAGGAAGATCTTTTAAATGCAGCAGTCGGAGACAATATTGTATTCGATTATTACGAAGCTGTCCAAGCCACTGTAGATGGAAACGATTCAAAAGAATTTGTACTTTATACATGTGATTACAGCGGATATCTGATTCTGGTAAGATACACCAGGGACGACGGAGGCCCCGAATATTCATCGGCATGTCTGGTTCCCGCCACCACTTTGGATGACTGTATGAAAGCAGTCAAAAAATATAAAATGACCAAGTGGAAAGATGAAGTCGGTATTACCGGGAAAATATTTGTTGTCAGGGTTACCGTGGACGGAGAATTTTACAGAATCACCTCGGAAAGCATGCCTGAAGACGGAATGAAGGCCTTTGATGAAATTGCAGGCATTCTTGGGGCTGCATGGAAGGATGGCATTACCAAATAAAAGCCGTTCTTGAAGAATGCGGTTTATATTATTATAATTTGTAAATGAACAGGTGTCCGGCTCGCAAAGCGTGCCTGACTCCGCTTTAAAAAGGAGATAAAAAAATGCGTATCGGAATTATCGGACTCGGAAATATGGGCGGTGCCATTTTAGGCGGTATCGTAAATAAAGGAATTGTCGCAAAAGAAAATATTATCGGTTTTGATGTAAGCGATAATATGAAAAATAAAGCGGTTGAAAAGTATGGAATTAAAATAGCATCCGACAACAAAGAATTACTTGCAAACTCGGATGTGGTTCTTCTTGCGGTTAAGCCCCAGTATATGGGCGGAATGCTTGCAGAGA
>CAMYYF010000066.1:0-7152 GCA_947303375.1 uncultured Lachnospiraceae bacterium | reverse complement strand
TTCACATGATTTATTCAAAAGAAGTTGAAGAAATGTGTACCGTTGCTCAGGGCGTGAATCACGGTTGTGCTCCCATTCCCGAAGAAGCAAAATGGGTAAAAGCCAAAGAAGTGAAAGACATTTCAGGCTTAACACATGGTATCGGCTGGTGTGCTCCTCAGCAGGGCGCATGTAAACTTACTCTTAACGTTAAGGAAGGTATCATTCAGGAAGCATTGGTTGAGACAATCGGCTGCTCAGGTATGACTCATTCTGCAGCTATGGCAGCTGAAATTCTTCCCGGAAGAACAGTCCTTGAAGCTTTGAATACAGACCTTGTTTGTGACGCAATCAACACAGCAATGAGAGAACTTTTCTTACAGATTGTATACGGCAGATCACAGTCCGCTTTCTCAGAGGACGGTCTTCCCATCGGTGCAGGTCTTGAAGACCTCGGTAAGGGACTTCGTTCTCAGGTTGGTACAATGTACGGTACTCTTAAAAAAGGTCCCCGTTACCTTGAAATGGCTGAAGGCTATGTAACAGGTATCGCACTTGATGCTGACGATCAGATTATCGGTTACAAGTTTGTTAACTTCGGTAAGATGACAGACTTTATGAAAAAAGGCGACGATGCAGCTACAGCATACGAAAAAGCAAGCGGACAGTACGGACGTGTTGCAGATGCTGTTAAGATCATCGACCCCAGAAAAGAATAATTTAAGGAGGAAAAAGAAATGGCTTTATTTGAATCATATGAAAGACGTATCCCTCAGATCGAAAAAGTTCTTGCAAGCTATGGAATTTCTTCCCTTGAAGAAGCTGAAAAGATCACAAAGGACGCAGGTCTTGATGTTTACCACATGGTAGAAAAAATTCAGCCTATTTGCTTCGAAAATGCAAAATGGGCTTATACAGTTGGCGCTGCAATCGCTATTAAGAAGAATGCACGTCGTGCTGCTGATGCAGCAGCTGCTATCGGTGAAGGCTTACAGGCATTCTGTATTCCCGGTTCCGTTGCAGATACACGTAAGGTTGGTTTAGGACACGGCAACTTAGGAAAGATGCTTCTCGAAGAAGAAACAGAATGTTTTGCTTTCCTTGCAGGTCATGAATCATTTGCTGCAGCAGAAGGTGCTATCGGTATTGCCGAAAAGGCAAACAAAGTTCGTCAGAAACCCTTAAGAGTTATCCTTAACGGTCTCGGCAAAGATGCAGCTCAGATCATTTCAAGAATTAACGGATTTACATTTGTAGAAACAGAGTACGATCCTTATACAAACACCGTAAAAGAAGTAAACAGAATTTCTTATTCTGAAGGTCTTCGTGCAAAGGTTAACTGCTACGGTGCAAACGATGTTTGCGAAGGCGTTGCAATCATGCACAAGGAAGGTGTTGACGTTTCCATTACAGGTAACTCAACCAACCCCACAAGATTCCAGCATCCTGTTGCAGGTACATACAAGAAAGAATGTATCGAGCAGGGTAAGAAGTACTTCTCGGTTGCTTCGGGCGGCGGTACAGGACGTACACTTCATCCCGATAACATGGCTGCAGGTCCTGCTTCATACGGTATGACAGATACTATGGGACGTATGCATTCAGACGCTCAGTTCGCTGGTTCTTCTTCAGTTCCCGCTCACGTTGAGATGATGGGACTTATCGGTGCAGGTAACAACCCTATGGTTGGTATGACCGTTGCAGTAGCAGTTGCTGTACAGGAAGCTGCTGATGCAGGTAAGTTTTAATTAGAATATTAACTTTTTGTTAATTATTTTAATAAACGTATTGACTTATAAATACATACAAGGTATAGTATTTATAGTTGTTAAACACCACAAGTAAAAATTTTATTTTTATAGTTTAAAAGGAGAAAACAAGTATGAACAAGAAGGTGACAAGTATTTTTGCTAATTTGGGTATTATTTTCTGGCTTATCGGCTTTTTAGCAGGCGATAAGGAAGGTGCTAAGCAGTTCCTTAACCAGGGTCTTATTCCTTCAATTTTAGTTTGCATCCCCGTTATTAACATTGTAGGTCTTGTATTCTGCATTTGGGGCCTTGTATATGCAATCCAGGAAAATGAGACTCCCCTTCCTTTATTCGGCGGAATCCAGGTTATCAAATAATTTTGTTATTCAATAATTATTCAAATAATAGAAGCATTAAGCCCCTGGGTTTAATGCTTCTAATTATGTAAAAATATAAGAGGAGGTTATATTATGGATTCGAAAACTACTTCAATCGTAACTTACTTGACATTGGTTGGTTTTATCATTGCTTTGTGTGCAGGTACAAAGGATGAATATTCTGCTCAGCATATAAACAATGCACTTGTCGGAATGTTATTCATTCTTCCTGTAGCATTAGGATGGATCCCCATTCTTGGATGGATCTTGGATTTATGGGTATTATTCGTTTCGGTATGTCTCATAATCGGATTTATTCATGCATGCATGGGCAAACCTTTCGAACTTCCTTTAATCGGAAAGATTAAAATCATCAAAGCAGCTTAATTATAAAAAAATATATCCCGGCTCGAAAGAGTCGGGATTTTTTTATTTGCTTTATTATTTTTTCTGAAGTACATCGCCCATGTAATTTATACATTTTATTGCTTCGCCGTAATTTGAAACGCCTGCGTTAAACATATCTTCATTATATTCTTCATCAAGTGCGTAATGGAAGCAGGTAGAAGAGTTCGCGATATATGTTGAGGCCTTTTCGGAAAGCATTTTACAGTCTTTAAATTCCTTTGGAGGTTCCACCTTTGAAAAGTCATCGAATGCTACCTTTAAATCATCCAGAGAATTGTATAATTCCTGCCTGTAGTCTTCATTTTCAATATCAATTGTATCTATTATCGCTCCGGTTGTAACTATCTGTTCATAGAGCTTTTCTACTTCTTTATGATACTCATCGTATTTGTTCGTCTTCGAAGAGCATGCACACAGGCACATAATGCCAAGTGCGGCACAAATAGCGAGAGCATATTTCTTAATTCTCATATGTTCCTCCAATTCACATTACATAGTAATGATACCTTGATAAAAATACCATATTTTGTGTTTTTTTGCAACAAACAATTATTGAATAGGTAATTGTTTTATGATAGTATTAAATAGGTGTTTTATATAAAAAAGTTGTATTTTCGGAGGTATTTATGAACGGCGCAAGCCTTCTTGTAAAATCGCTCGAATGTGAAAACGTGGATGTTCTTTTTGGATATCCGGGTGTTTCTATTTGCCCGTTTTTTGATAAATTAACCGAATCAAAGATTCATCCTGTACTTGTAAGACATGAAGTTAATGCTGCTCACGAGGCAAACGGTTATTACAGAAGTTCCGGAAAACCCGGTGTTTGTGTATCAAGCTCAGGTCCCGGCGCAACCAATCTTATTACAGGTATTGCAACTGCTTTTGCCGACAGTATTCCTCTTATCGTTATTACAGGTCAGGTAAAGAGCGAACATATCGGTTCAGATCTATTTCAGGAAGCCGATATTGTCGGTGCCTGTGAATCCTTTGTAAAATATTCTTATCTCGTAAAAAACGCTTCTCTTATTCCCAAAACTGTTAAAGAAGCTTTTCATATAGCAACCACAGGCCGCAAAGGTCCTGTTCTGATTGATATTCCGGTAGACGTTCTTTTAGAAGAATGTCTCGATTTTAATTATCCCGAAACAGTTAATTTAAGAACATATAAACCTACCGTAAAAGGGCACGCTGTTCAAATAAAAAAGATTATTAACGAACTTTCAAAAGCTGAAAGACCGATTATTATGGTTGGAGGCGGAGTAAAGCTTTCCGGCGCGAAAGAAGAAGTTCTTGCGTTTTCCAAGAAACACAACATACCTTTCGTATCGACACTGATGGGTCTTGGCATAGGTTACGAGGATAATCCTTTATATATCGGAATGGTTGGAAATAACGGCTCTAAATATGCAAATAAGGCCATTAATGATGCGGATTGTCTGATTGTGGCAGGTGCGAGAGTCGCAGACAGAGCAGTAAAACAGCCGGACTTAATCACAAAAGACAAAACTTTAATCCATATAGATGTCGATCCTGCCGAAATAGGCAAGAATGCAGGTCCGAATATTCCTGTAGTTGGTGATTTGAAAGAAGTATTTGATGAACTAAACTGTTTTGAAGAAAAGTTTGATTTTTCAGACTGGGTTCAAAGAATCAATACATATAAACAAACCAGGGTAGGAAACAAGGAGACAACAAATCTTTATGTTGATCCCAAAGAGTTTGTATATGAGCTTTCAAGCCGTCTTAAAAAAGAATCAATTTTAGTTACCGATGTAGGCCAGAATCAGATTTATGCATGCTCCAATTTCGTATCACAGGGTGCAGATTTTGTAACATCAGGCGGATTCGGCTGCATGGGATTTTCACTTCCTGCGGCTATTGGTGCCAAGATAGGTAATCCCGAAAGAAGAGTCCTTTCTTTAAACGGTGACGGTGCTTTGCAGATGTCTATGTGCGAACTTTCGACATTAAAGCAGGAAAATCTGGATATTAAGATAGTTGTATTTAATAACAAATCTCTTGGAATGATAAAAGAGTACCAGCACCTTAAATACAACAACAATTACACTTTTAACGAGCTTAACGGACTTCCGCATTTTGACAAGATTGCAGAAGCTTATGATATTGAATATAAAGAGTGTCATTCCAATGACGAAATGGAAGAATGCATTGAATGGCTTTTAAATTCCAAAGACACATGTATTCTTGAACTTAACGTAGACAGAGATGCATTTACATGCATGAATATGTAATTATAATTCGGGGTAGATTTTCTTATGAAAAGGATTTTTTCCGTTTCGGTTGAAAACAGATTTGGTGTATTAAGTAAGGTTTCTTCTTTGTTTGCGAGAAGAGGCTATAATATCGAGAGCCTTACTGTGGGTGAAACGCACGATCCCACAATTTCAAACATGACTATTGTTTCAAGCGGTTCTCCTCACGATCTTGAACAGATTGAAAAGCAGTTAAACAAAAAGCTTGATGTCATTAAGGTTCGTACCTTTAAAGAAGAAGAAGCTATAGCCAGAGAGCTTATCTTAGTTAAGATTAAGTACACAGCAGCCAGCAGAAGCGAAATAATTGAAATTTGTCAGATAACAAAAGCAGAAATCGTAGATACGACAGACAGCAATATGATACTTCTTTTATGTGACACTCCAGATCATGTGGATAAATTCATCGATATGCTTAAAAAATTCAGCATCATCGAGCTTTCACGAACCGGAACTCTTGCTATGAAAAAGTGTAAGTAAAATTATGAAAAAACACGATATTATTCTTTTAGCTGTAATAATTATAGTTTTACTGCCTGTAGCAATTATACTTTTAAATTTGGGTAAGGGCGGTTATGCGGTAGTAAAATCAAACGGCAGGGTTATGAGAACAATCAGTCTTAATAAAGACGGACTTTATGCCTATGTTACCGATTACGGTTATAACAAAATTGAAGTAAAAGACGGAAAAGTAAGGGTTTTTGAAGCTGACTGTCCCAATCAGGACTGCGTTAACAAGGGTTATATAGAAAGAAACGGTGAATCAATCATCTGCCTTCCGCACAAATTTGAAGTAACCATTAAATCAAAAGATGACGATTATGACGTCATTGTTAATTAGATAAATGAAAAAAACTGTCAAAATTACTTTTTTAGGATTGTTTACGGCAGTAGCGCTCGTACTTTCATTCCTCGAAACATTTATTCCGAATATGTTACCGATACCCGGATTTAAACTGGGACTTGCAAATTTTGCGGTTCTTTTAGCATTGTATCTGTTCGGGTTTAAAGAAGCGGTAATAGTTGATGTATGTCGTATTATTCTGGCAGCACTTTTGTTCGGCAATTTCTTTTCATTCTGGTATGCATTAACTGGTGCTGCATTTGCCCTTGTAATCGAACTTATCATAAAAAAGACCGACAA
Source organism: uncultured Lachnospiraceae bacterium (assembly GCA_947303375.1). Taxonomy (GTDB): domain Bacteria; phylum Bacillota; class Clostridia; order Lachnospirales; family Lachnospiraceae; genus UBA3766. Next base: position 1,220 of record CAMYYF010000066.1, on the reverse strand, counting down.
GTTTTCGCCCATCGGAGTATCGGTATTTGGTGCGATATTCCATAATTTAGGACAGTTTTTGGTAGCCGTAATAATATTAAAATCCTTTGGAATACTTTATTATCTGCCTTTTACATTGCTTTTCTGTGTACTTTCAGGAGTTTTAAACGGTTATCTGGTGCTTATATTAAAAGACAGACTAAAATTCCTTAAAAAGACTGATTGAAATGAAAAAAATATATATAATTTTCCCCTTATTACTCGCTTTCTTTTGCTTTGCATGTGATTCAACGCCTGAATTTACCGAGTTTGTTCCGATAGAGAGTCTCGAAGAAGAAAAGATTTATTATTTTGATAATGCTTATTATTCTTTTGATTATCCGGGCAAAAAAGTCAATGAAATATATAATGGCAAATTCATAAAAGAAGAAGATCACATCCCTTTTGAAGGAATATTCATCGGAGCTCCGGTCTCCGGCGAAATGCATTTTGATAAATCGAAAGATGAACCGGTTATAGAATATATTACTTTCGTTGTATATGAAGATGATTTATCCCAGTATGACTGTCAGGAGTATTTATATAACACCTACGGAGCTCTTATTGCTGAAGGAGCCGAAGATGGTGATGATGGGCAGATATACTGGAGAAGATATTTTACCGGGCAGAAGCTTCTTAAGTATTCAAAAAAGGCGAAAGATGATTTTTATACAATAACTGTTGAGTAATCTGAGGAAATTTATGGATAATAAAAATGTTTATGAAGTTGATTATAGCGAAAACGAAAAGAAAGGCAGATTATTATCGCTAATATCAATATTTATAAATATTGTTTCGGTTATTGTTGCTTTCATAGGTCTTTTTTCCGGTGAAAAAGCGCCTACATATATATTGTTTTTCTTGGCATGTATTTGGCCAATTGTCGGCTTTGTATATTCATTTTATTTACGAAGAAGATTTTTTCATAAATTAAGCGTACTTTGGTTAATAACTTTTATTATAAATATAGTAATTTATGTTGGATATGTATTTGTAATTTTCATCATTGCCTTTCTTGCTCAGCTTGTTTATGGACCCGTTTTTTATTGATAGAAGGTAATTACTTATGCCGGAAAATATTGAACATAATGAAGAAGAAATAAAGGAAATCCTTGAGAAACACTATGACAAAACAGGAAAGACATTATCGATAATTTCACTTGTTATCGGTGTTATTTCCTTTACATCGGCAGGTGCTTGTT
>CAMYYF010000065.1:0-7294 GCA_947303375.1 uncultured Lachnospiraceae bacterium | reverse complement strand
GTCTGCAGACAGGTTATGAGGGAGTTTTGCGACGAAGAGAAGTTTAAAATCCTCGTGGTTAAGAACGAAAAAGAGTACGAAGAGTATCTTTTAAAAGATTTGCTTCCGAAGAGTTTCGGACCCGACAATCTGGGCAAATAGTAGCGAATTCCTTTTATGTAAGGATATACTTCAAATAATTAACATAATATGGTATAATAAAAAGTCAGAATTTAAGGGAAAACAATTATTTTTACATAAATGTATGGAGGGAAACAAAATGGCTGTATCCACAGAAACCCAATATTTTAATGTAGGATGGGACGAGAGAGATTCGGTAAATAATATCATCAAAGAAGTTTATACGGCTCTTAAGGAAAAAGGTTACAATCCCGTCAATCAGATTGTCGGCTACATTATGTCCGGCGATCCCACATATATTACCAGCTACAAGGGTGCGAGAAGCCTTATTATGAAAGTTGAGAGAGACGAACTCGTGGAGGAAATGCTCCTTGAGTACATCTTCTCGAATGCATGGGACGAGGAAACCGATGAATAACGAAAGACTCATGGGGCTTGACTTCGGTTCCAAAACGGTTGGTGTCGCATTATCCGACCCGACCGGACTTATTGCGTCTCCGCTTGAAATAATCGAGAGAGAACGCGAAGACAAATTAAGAAAAACCTACGCGAGAATCGAGGAATTAATCGCAGAGTACAATGTCACGAAAATTGTGCTCGGACTTCCGCTTAACATGGATTCAAGCGAGGGCGACAGAGTCAGGAAAACCGCAGAATTCAAAGAAACTCTCGAGCGAAGAACAGGACTTGAAGTAATATCCTGGGACGAGAGATTAACCACCGTCGAAGCGCATGATATCATGAGCGAAGTCGGTGTAAAGGGTGTGGACCGCAAAAAGTACGTGGACAAGATTGCGGCTGCGATAATTCTGCAGAGTTATATGGATTCGTTAGAATGAGACGGAGTCGGGCACCCTACCGGAGCCGGGCACCGAAAGAGGAAAATAAATGGAAAAAATATTATTTAAGGCAGATGGCGAAAACCCCGTTGAATTTTACGTACTCGAGCAGACAACCGTTTCGGGTATCAATTATATTTTAGTGACCGAAGAAGAGGACGGGGACAGCGAGGCTTTGATTCTAAAAGACACGTCAAAACCCGAAGACGAGGATGCGGTATACGAGATCGTTTCCGATGATACGGAACTTAAAGCTCTCGCGGATATTTTCGAAAGCCTTATGGAAGATATTTCGTTTGAATAGTTTTATAAACAGATTAGGAGACAGTTTTGAATAAAAATAAAAATAGCGTTCGCATCATTCCTCTCGGGGGACTTGAGCGAATCGGCGTTAATATTACCGCCATCGAATATAACGATGAAATCATCGTTATCGACTGCGGTCTCGGATTTCCGGAAGACGATATGTTCGGTATCGACCTTGTGATTCCGGATGTGACTTATCTTGAAGATCACAAGGACAAGGTTCGTGCTTTTATGATTACGCACGGACATGAAGACCATATCGGAGCACTTCCGTATATTCTAAAAAAGATTAATGTACCTGTGTTTGCTACTACTCTTACACAGGGACTTATTGAAAACAAATTAAAAGAACATGAACTGCTTGACGTGGTAGAACGTCACACGGTTCATTTTGGTGATGTGGTTAAAATCGGCCCTTTCGGTGTCGAATTTATCAAGACCAACCACAGTATCGTGGATTCGGCCGCGCTTGCAATCCACACACCTGCCGGAGTCATAGTACATACGGGCGATTTTAAGGTTGATTACACACCTGTTTACGGAGACAGAATCGATCTTGAAAGGTTCGCAGAACTTGGCAGCAAAGGTGTCCTTGCACTTATGTGTGATTCGACCAATGCGGAGCGTGAAGGCTTTACTCCTTCGGAAAAAACCGTCGGCAGAAAGTTTGACATCATCTTCAGCGAGCACAAGGATTCGCGAATCATCGTTGCTACATTCGCGTCAAACGTAGACAGAGTTCAGCAGATACTTAATTCCGCACAGCGTTTCAACCGCAAGGTTGTTGTCGAAGGAAGAAGTATGATCAACATCATCGATGTTGCGACCAAACTCGAGCGTATAACCATTCCTGAGAATACACTCATCGACATTGAAAATATCAAGGATTATCCGCCTGAACAGACCGTGCTTATTACCACGGGAAGCCAGGGCGAGAGTATGGCAGCACTTAGCCGAATGGCTATGGGCACTCATAAAAGAGTCAAGATTTCACCCAAGGATGTGGTTATTTTTTCATCACATCCGATTCCCGGCAACGAGAAAGCCGTTACGAAGGTAATGAACGATCTTTTACGATTGGGCGCAGATGTTATCTTTGAAGATACTCATGTATCGGGCCATGCCTGCAGGGAAGAGATTAAGCTTATTTACTCGCTTACCAATCCGAAGTATGCGATACCCGTTCACGGCGAATACAAGCATTTGATAGCTCACGCAAAGCTCGTAAAAGAACTCGGCATGGATTCGGAAAACGTGTTCATTTTATCGTCGGGCAATGTATTGCAGCTTGACAGCGAAAAGGCAGAGATTATAGGCAATGTTGATGCCGGTCCCGTATTTGTTGACGGACTTGGCGTAGGCGATGTCGGTAACATTGTTTTACGAGACAGACAGAAACTGGCTGAAGACGGAATCGTGGTAGTTGTACTTGCACTTGATTCTTATTCGGGCGAAATATATGCGGGCCCTGAAATCGTTACCAGAGGATTTGTATACGAAAAAGAATCCGAGGAACTTTTAGGCAATGCAATGGCACAGTTAAGAGATTATCTTGAAGCCAAAAATTCCAAGGATGTTGCGGATATGTATCGCTGCAAGAATATTATCAGAGATTTTCTAAGCGATTATTTTTGGAAGAATACCAAGCGTAAACCTATGATTTTGCCGATTATTACAGAGGTATAAAAAATGGAAAGTTTTGACAAACTGACCGAAATCTATATTGAAGATTTAAAGAAGACTCCGACATACAAACGTTACAGAGACAAACTCAAAGCACTCAAAAAAGACGAAGAGATGTGGGAGAAAGTCAAAGAGTACAGAAACAAAAGATTTGAACTTCAGAAAAACACATCCGGAGAAGAGCTGTACGATAAAGCGGACTGGTTCGAAAGAGAACACGCGTATATTTACGAGAATAAGCAGGCTAAAGAATTTCTTGAAGCCGAAGTTGCTTTGTGCAAATTAGTACAGGATATTTGTTTCAGACTCACTTCTTCAATAGAGTTTGAATAGAGGTATAAAATGACCAGAAAGATACTACAGGAAATAGTTTTTATAGCGGTAAGGATTGCGATTATCGTAGCAATTATTTATGCCGGATACAGCTGCATTTCCGCATGTTATGATTTCGGATTTAAGATTTTTGCAGACGAAGCAAAAGACCGCGAACCCGGTATTACCAAAACGGTTGCCATTGTAGACGGAAAGTCGGATAAGGAAATCGGAGACGTACTCGCAGAGAAAGGTCTTATCGACAGCGGATTCCTATTCATGGTTCAGGTTTATTTTTCCGAATACAAGGACCAGTTAAAGCCCGGTGTATATGAACTTAGCACCGCAATGTCTCCTTACGATATGATGGCAGTAATGGCTGCTTCGGATGCAGACGAAGAAATCGACACCGATGACGAAAACTATGTACCGACCAAAAACGAAGCCAATCTCTGGGATGAGGCGGATGACACCATAAAAGAAGATAAAGACGAAAAGACCGAAGATGGAAATTGACGAAGAAAGAGCCGAAGTTTTTATAAGGGCGCATTCCAAGGGATTTCCCAATTACCTTGAGGTGCTTGAAAAAGAAGCGAAGGAGCAGGATGTACCGGTTATAAGAAAGGGTACGCAGGAGTTACTTCGTTTCTTGTTATGTTTGAAGAAACCAAAAAACATACTTGAAATAGGCACGGCGGTCGGATTTTCATCACTTCTTATGGCGGAATATACGGATGAAAAAACGAAGATTACAACCATAGAGAATTACGCTCCGAGAATAGAAAAAGCGAAAGCAAATTTTAAGCAGTACGATAAAGGCGGAAAAATAAATCTTATCGAGGGCGATGCGGGCGAAGTATTAAAATCTTTGGACGACAAATATGATTTGATTTTTTTAGACGGTCCGAAAGGACAGTACGAATCATATCTTGATGATATTTTACGATTAATGCCTGAGGGGGCATTGCTTATTACAGACAATATTTTCAAAGAGGGAGATATCCTCGAATCAAGATATGCGGTTGAAAGAAGAGACAGAACGATTCATGCGAGAATGAGAGAGTTTCTTTTGAGACTTCGCGATGAAGAATCGCTTGAAAGTGTGATTTTATCCTCCGGTGACGGAGCTACTCTAAGTGTTAAAAAATAGGTTATTTTATGAGAAAGCCGGAATTACTTATTCCCGCAGGCAGTCTTGAAGTACTGCGTACAGCGGTGAATTACGGAGCCGATGCGGTTTATATCGGAGGAGATGTTTTTTCACTCCGCGCAAAGGCCAAAAATTTCACAAAAGAAGAAATGACCCGTGGCATAGCATATGCGCATTCAAAGAATGTAAAAGTATATGTTACGGCCAATATTTTCGCGCATAACGACGATTTAAAAGAGGCAGAGGAATACTTTAAGGAGATGGCCCAAATAAAGCCTGACGGGCTGATTATCTCAGACCCCGGAATGTTTTCCTTGGCCGAAAAATACTGTCCCGAAGTTGAAAGACATATTTCCACTCAGGCCAACAATACCAATTATCTTACATACAGATTCTGGTATGAGCACGGTGCCAAAAGAGTGGTTTCCGCGAGAGAATTATCCCTTAGGGAGATAAAGGAAATCAGAGCCAATATCCCTGAAGACATGGAGATAGAAAGCTTTATTCACGGGGCAATGTGCATATCCTATTCCGGCAGATGTCTTTTATCAAATTACTTTACCGGTAGGGATGCAAACCGTGGTGAATGCACACATCCGTGCAGATGGAAATATGCGGTTGAAGAGGAAAAAAGACCCGGCGAATATCTGCCTGTATTCGAGAACGAAAGAGGCACGTATATTTTCAATTCAAAGGATCTTTGCATGATAGAACATATCCCTGAGATGATTGATGCGGGGATTGATTCTTTTAAGATTGAAGGCAGAATGAAGACGGCTTTGTATGTGGCCTGTGTTGCGAGAACATACAGAAAAGCAATAGACGATTATCTTGAAAGCGAAGAGAAATACCGTGCCAACATGGACTGGTATTTATCAGAGATTTCCAAGTGCACATACAGACAGTTCACGACGGGCTTTTATTTTGGAAAGCCTTCCGAAGAGTCGCAGATATACGACAACAACACATACATTAACGAATATATTTATCTTGGTATGTCCGATAAAACGGACAGCGAATCCGTATATATCGAGCAGAAGAACAAGTTCTGCGTAGGGGATGAAATCGAGATAATGAAACCCGACGGAAGCAATGTTCCTACAAAGGTTTTGGCAATTCACGACGAGGATGGAAACGAAATGGAATCCTGCCCTCATTCAAAACAGAAATTAAGAATTTTCTTAAGTGTTCTGCCCGATGCGGGAGACATCTTAAGAACTCCAAATAAAACAATATAATCAACGGAGTGTAAGATGAAAGACATTATCAACATTGAAGAGATTTTCGGCGAAAATGTTTTTACCGTCGGAAAGATGAAAGAGATGCTTCCCAAAGAGGTATTTGAGGAAGTAGTGCATGTAGCGGATTTCGGCGGCGAGCTTTCCAAAAAGTCCGCCGACATTGTTGCCAATGCAATGAAAGACTGGGCTATCGCAAACGGTGCCACACATTATACGCACTGGTTCCAGCCTCTTACCGGAACAACAGCTGAAAAGCATGATTCATTCATTTCCCATCCTGACAAGGAAGGCAAGATGATAATGGAGTTTTCCGGCAAGGAACTCATTAAAGGTGAGCCCGATGCTTCAAGCTTTCCTTCAGGCGGATTAAGAGCAACATTCGAAGCCAGAGGATATACCGCATGGGATATCACATCACCCGCATTTTTAAGAGAGGACGCAACGGGAACGATTCTCTGCATACCCACCGCTTTCTGCTCATACAAAGGCGAGGCGCTTGATAAGAAAACACCGCTTCTTCGCTCGATGCAGGCCATCAACGATCAGGCATTAAGAATCGTTAAACTCTTCGGCAACAAGGATGCGAAAAAAGTTATCGCTTCCGTCGGACCCGAGCAGGAATATTTCCTCGTAGACAGAGATTTATATCTTAAAAGACAGGATTTAATCTATACAGGCAGAACTCTTATCGGCTGTCCCGCAGCCAAGGGTCAGGAGATGGATGACCACTACTACGGATGCATCAGAGAAAGAATCGGTGCATTCATGAAGGACTTAAATCTCGAACTCTGGAAAATCGGCGTTACCGCCAAGACACAGCACAATGAAGTAGCTCCCGCACAGCATGAATTGGCGCCCATCTATGAGACCGCCAATATCGCATGCGACCACAACCAGCTTGTAATGGAGACCATGAAAAAGGTAGCAGAGAGACACAATCTTGCATGTCTTTTACACGAGAAACCTTTTAAAGGCATCAACGGTTCGGGCAAGCACAACAACTGGTCTTTAAGCACCGACAACGGCATGAATCTTTTAGACCCGGGCGATACACCCAACGCCAACATTCAGTTCCTTCTGGTGCTCGCATGTATCATGAAGGCTGTTGACAAACATGCGGATCTTTTAAGACAGTCAGCATCAAATGTCGGAAACGATTACCGTCTCGGCGCCGACGAAGCACCTCCCGCAATCGTTTCGATGTTTTTAGGAGAACAGCTCGACGATGTGGTTAAACAGCTCGTTGAAACCGGTGAAGCCACACACTGCAAGGAGAGCAATCACCTCGAGACAGGCGTATCATCGCTCCCTGATTTTCTGATTGATCCTACAGACAGAAACCGTACTTCGCCTTTTGCGTTTACGGGTAACAAATTTGAATTCAGAATGGTTGGTTCTTCGGATTCGATCGGAGACCCCAACATCATTTTAAATACTATCGTTGCAGAGAGTTTCTGCGAAGCTGCAGACAGAATAGAAGCCGCCGACAACTTTGACGAAGAGGTACATGACATCATAAAAGAATATGTTACCGCTCATCAGAGAATCATCTTTAACGGCAACAACTATTCTCCCGAGTGGGTAAAAGAGGCCGAAAGAAGAGGTCTTCCGAATCTTCCCACGATGCTTGATGCCGTAGATAC
>CAMYYF010000064.1:0-7310 GCA_947303375.1 uncultured Lachnospiraceae bacterium | reverse complement strand
CGGATGATGACTATGCTGCCATTTATTTCTCATCAGGCACCACAGGCTTCCCCAAAGCTATTCTTCATAAACATCGTTCACTCATGCACTCATGTGCGGTAGAGCAGAACCATCACGGTCAGACAAGAGACGATATATTCCTTTGTATCCCTCCTCTTTATCATACGGGTGCAAAGATGCACTGGTTCGGATCTCTTTTATCCGGATCAAAGGCAGTGCTTCTTAAGGGTACAAAGCCCAAGACAATTTTGGAGGCAGTAAGCAATGAGAAGTGTACCATTGTATGGCTCCTTGTTCCCTGGGCTCAGGATATTCTTGATGCAATCGATTCGGGCGAAGTTAAACTCGAAGATTACGATCTTTCAAACTGGAGACTCATGCATATAGGCGCACAGCCTGTACCGCCTTCACTTATTGCAAGATGGAAAAAAGTATTCCCGAATCATCAGTACGATACAAACTACGGCCTTAGCGAATCCATCGGACCGGGCTGCGTACATCTTGGTGTTGAAAACATCCACAAGGTCGGCGCTATCGGTAAGGCAGGCTACGGCTGGGAAGTTAAGATTGTTGACGAAAACAGAAATACCGTTAAAAGAGGCGATGTCGGAGAACTCGCTGTTAAGGGACCCGGCGTCATGGAATGCTATTATAACGATCCTAAGTCTACCGCAGAAGTACTTGCGGACGGCTGGTTATTTACAGGCGATATGGCGATGGAAGACGAGGACGGCTTTATCTTCCTTGTTGACAGAAAGAAAGACGTCGTTATATCAGGCGGTGAAAATATTTATCCCGTTCAGATTGAAGACTTTATCAGACAGCATAATGCCGTTAAGGACGTGGCTGTAATCGGTATTCCCGACAAGAGACTCGGTGAAGTTACCGCAGCCATCATTGAAGTAAAGAACGGATTTACTCTTACCGAAGAAGAAGTGGAAGAGTTCTGCCACAAGCTTCCGAGATACAAGAGACCCAAGAAGATTATCTTCGCGGATATTCCCAGAAACCCGACCGGTAAGATTGAAAAGCCCAAACTTCGTGCAATTTACTGCGTAGAGAATCTTGTAGCAGCACAAAACGAAATCAAACAGTAGACGGAGTCAGGCACCCTGCGGGAGCCGGACACCGATAAGGCAAAAAAATAGGTGCCTGACTCACGAAAGTGTGTCTGGCACCTTTTAAAATTAAATTATGATTTTATTCTTGGTAGTTAATAATGGCATCGATAATCTCGGGAATCTTTGCATCCATTTCATCATCCGAGAGCTGGCATGTACCAACAGCCTTGTGTCCGCCACCACCGTATTTTAGCATCAGTGAACCTACATCAACTTTGGAGGTTCTGTTTATAATGCTGTAGCCTACCGCACATGAACAGCCTTTGCCGCCCTTGCCGTTTACAATCCACATTGAAATGTTCTGCTCGGGATACATTGAGTAAATCATAAAACGGTTGCCCGAATAAATAGGATCCACATTTCTCATATCGGAAATGATTAAATCGCCTTCGACTCTTGTGTGATCTTTTACCATCTGTTTAAAAAGTGCTTCCTGTTCGAAATAAACATCGATACGCTCTTTTACATCGGGAAGTGCAAGAATCTCTTCGGTATTCATTGTACGACATGCTTCCATCAGTTTTTCCATCAGCTGATAATTGGAAATCGTAAAATCTCTCCATCTGCCAAGGCCGGTTCGGGGATCCATCAAAAATCCGATTAATATCCAGCCCTTGGGATTCTGAATATCGTCAATCGTAAGATTGGCCGAGTCAACTTTGTCTACGGCATCAAGCATTTCGTCAAAATGAGCGAATCTTTCGTGACCGCCGTAGTAATCATAAATAATTCTGGCGCAGGAAGGAGTCACACGGCTCTCGCCTTTGTATTTGCCTTCCAACTGATTTCTTTCGAATTCACTCGAATGATGATCGAACCACAAACCGCACCCTTCAACGAATGGTACATTTGCAAGCACATCATTCTCATTTACTTCAACAAGCCCATCCTGAAGATCTTTCGGATGAGCAAACTTCCAACTGTCTATAATGCCTGCTTCTTTTAAGAGAGCACCGCATGCAAGACCGTCAAAATCCGAACGTGTAATTAGTCTCATATTTTTCCCCTCTACATATGAAATTCCATGGTTTCCCACACAAGAAAATTATAAATAAAAAAAGGCGTTTTTTCAACAACCTGATAAATATACTTGCAAAAGGGCAGAAATGTAGTATAATACAGATAATTCATAAATCTTGAATAGGTTGCGGGGTAACGCAACATTTTCATTAATTCTATTGAGGTTATTCAAAAATATTCCCGGTTTATTTAAACAAAGAATATTATTTTTGCAGGAGGGTTATTAATGCGTGAAAAATATAATACTTTAAAAATTACCGATTTAAGAAGTATTGTCAAAGGAATGGGTATTAAAGGCACCAGCACTATGAACAAAGATGAACTGGTGGATATTCTTGTTGAAAAAGAAAAAGAATATAACGGTGTTACCATAAAGGAAGAAAAGAAAGCTCCCGTTAAGGAAGATAAAAAGGCAGTTGAACCTGCAGAGCCCGCTCCTAAGGCGACAGAAGAAAAAGAAGTAAATGAAAACAATATGGTAGTCTTCGGTGCTCCGGGATTTGAGCAGGAATATGATGCGAGATTAGACAGCAACAATACCGTTACCGGAATAGTTGAAGTAATGCCGGATGGCTTCGGATTTATCAGAAGCGACAACTATATGTCGGGTGACAATGATGTTTATATCCAGCATGGCATTATAAAGAAATTCGGTTTAAGAACCGGCGATATCGTAACAGGAAACACCAAGATAAAAAGTGAAAAAGAAAAATTCTCGGCTCTTTTATATGTGACGAAGATTAACGGAGGAAAGCCGGAATCAATTGCAAACAGATGCAAGTTCGAAGAAATGACTCCGATCTTCCCCGACGAAAAGATAAGACTTGATATTCCGGGCGCTCCGGTATCAATGAGAATCGTGGATCTCGTATCTCCCGTAGGCAAGGGTCAGAGAGGTATGATTGTATCCCAGCCCAAAGCAGGTAAGACAACGCTTCTTAAAGATATTGCAAAGAGTGTGCTTTATAACAACAGAAAGATGCACATGATTATCCTTCTAATCGATGAAAGACCCGAGGAAGTTACCGACATAAAAGAAGCCATCAAAGGCGAAAACGTAGAAGTTATTTATTCAACATTTGACGAAACACCCGAACATCATAAAAAAGTTGCGGAAATGGTAATTGAGAGAGCAAGAAGATTAGTTGAGTCCAAGCAGGACGTAATCATTCTTTTAGACTCAATCACAAGACTTACCAGAGCATACAACCAGGTTATTCCTCCTTCGGGAAGAACACTCTCCGGCGGTCTTGATCCCGCAGCGCTTCATATGCCCAAGAAATTCTTCGGTGCCGCAAGAAACATGAGAGAGGGCGGAAGCCTTACAATTCTTGCAACAGCGCTTGTAGATACAGGCTCGAAGATGGATGATGTAGTATACGAGGAATTCAAAGGAACAGGTAACATGGAACTTGTTCTTGACAGAAAGCTCTCCGAAAAGAGAGTATTCCCTGCCATCGATATTCCGAAGTCCGGTACGAGAAACGAGCATCTTTTATTAACACCTGAAGAACTTACGGCCATCAGTGCCATGAGAAGAGGCTTCAACGGACTTAAACCCGAAGAGGCAGTAGATAAGGTAATCGATTTGTTCTCTAAAACAAAGAATAATCAGGAATTTGTCATGATGATGAACAAAGCAAGATGGTTTTAAAAAATGTCTTGCATAAAGAAAATCACCGTGATATAATTATCAAGCATTTTGTGAAATTAATGGAATTCAATATAGAGAGGTGAGTTGAAATGAGAGAAGGAATTCATCCTGAGTACTATCAGGCGACAGTGACCTGTAACTGCGGAAACACATTTGTAACAGGTTCCACAAAGAAAGATATTCACGTAGAAGTTTGTTCGAAGTGCCACTCTTTCTACACAGGACAGCAGAAAGCCACACAGGCTCGTGGCCGTATCGATAAGTTTAATAAGAAGTACGGTGTGGAAAGCAAATAGTTGTGTTAAAGAGGTTGAGGTATATGATATCTCAACCTTTTCTATTATTTATGCATAATTGATACGACTAATTGCGGAGATACCATGGCTAAGAAGAAAAGAAGGAGAAAAAAACAGAGCAGCGGTCTGACCGAAAAGCCTTTATTTGAAGGCGTTCTGACCAAGAATCAGAACAAATACGCGCTTGAGTTTCGAAAGAGCGACGGCGAGCTTCAGACAGTTGTAAAAAATGCACAGGCGAACCCTGACAGACTGATTTACAAGATTCCGTTTGTCAGAGGTATTTTTGTGTTGGTAAATAATGTCTTTCTTGAACTCGAATCCCTGGAATTTACTGCTGATGCTTTCGGAAATGACACGACAAAAGAAACCTTTATCGACAAGATTTTAAGAAGAATCTTCGGCAAGCATATCAATATGATTGTTACCGCCGGAACAGCATGTGTATCATTTGCGATCTGTTTCTTTTTTGTAACATTCGTTCCGTACTTAATTTCACAGTATCTGCAGAATTTTATCATTAATAAATCGGTTATTCATATTATTGAATTTGCGGCATCAATATTAATACTGGTGCTTTATCTTATTTCATTTCTTTTATTTAAAGATGTAAGAAGAATGATGCAATATCATGGAGCAGTGCATAAATGTATCAACTGCATTGAAAGAGGAAGAAAGCTTACATATAAAAATGTGGCATCATCCTCGAAGTTTTTCCCGAGATGTACGACCAACTACATTGCTTTTTGCACATTTTTATCCATCATTCTTTTTATATTTGTAAGAATTGATTCGGTTCCCTTAAGACTTCTTTTCAGACTTTTATATATTCCGCTTGCAACGGGACTTTTTTATGAGTTTTATGTTTTGATTTCTCATCTTCCGGACAATATTTTCCTGAAAATATTTACCGCACCGAGTATGCTTTTCCAGGTATTCTCAGTGCTTCGTCCCGACGATGAAATGATTACAACTGCTATGGCATCACTCGATGCAGCCATTGACTGGAGAGAGTTCCTGGTAATTAATTTCCCGGATAAGTTTTCGTCTTCGGACTTCGGTCTTGACAAAAAGGATCCGAAGGATGCTGTGGAGGCGCTTTTAGCGGAACAGCAGCTTGAAAAGGAAATCGAAGAGGAATATGCAAGAGTCGATGAGGAACTTCTTCATAGTGAATATGTAAGTGAAGAAGGCGAAAATTACTACATTGATGAAAACGGCGACTACATTACCGTTACGGGCGACGAAGAATACGAAGAGTATTATGCAAACCAAGATGGCGAGTATGTATACGATAATCAGGAATTTGAAGAGTACTATGTAGACGAAGATGGAAATTATGTAAACTATTCTGATGAGGAATATGTTGAATATGAAGAAGAACCCGTCGAAGAACATGCCGAAGAACCTATCGAGGAATATGAAGAACTCGTTGAAGGATACGAAGAAGAGCCCATAGAGGAATACGTAGAAGAAGTCGAAGAGTACGAAGAAGAGCCTGCAGAGGAATACGAAGAAGAGACAAACGTAGAAGAAATTGATAATATTGAAGAGGAAGAAGTTTCAGAAGTTGTAACAAAGGTGAATGATATGGAAAAGACACAACCCGTAAGTATTGATTTTACCGATGATTACGGATTCGATCCCGAAGACGAAGAAGTAGACGAGAATACTATGCAGTTCGAACCCGTGGATGAAAGTATTATCGCCGAAAAAGAGGAAGAAGACTACGAAGAAGGAAATGTTCCGCTCTTTAGCAAGGAAATCGAAAGCATTCCCATGCCTGACAGCCTTGACAACATAAAAGAAGTTATGCCTCAGGGCGGAGTTAAGGCGAGAGTATATATCAATACAGAGGAAGAAGAAAAGAACGAATTCGATGAAGACGATGAGAATATCGATTTTGATAACATCATCGATGAGAACGGTCATCTTACCTTAAAAGATACAGATGCATTTAACCGTATGCTCGACGATGAATACGATGAGATATTTAAACGACTGGGGCTTGATTCGGATGACTTATAGAGAAGCTTACGATGAAGGAAGAAAACGCATTGTATCCGATGAAGCGGATATTGAATGCGCCATTATTCTTGAATACGTAATGGGTACAGATAGAAACGATTTGTTTGCACATCCTGAGAGAGAGCTCATAAAAGAAGAGGAAGAGAAATTCTTTTCTTTAATTAAACGGAGAAATTCGGGAGAACCTGTGCAGTACATTACCGGAAAGACTTTCTTTTACGGTCTTGAGTTTCTTTGCGACAATGCGGTTTTAATACCGCGTTTTGATACGGAAGTGCTCGTTGAAGAGATTATTAAAAATGCACCCAAAGATGCAAAGCTTTTAGACCTTTGCACAGGAAGCGGATGTATTGCGCTTTCCGTAAAACATGAAAGAACTGATTTGTGCGTATTTGCAAGCGATATCAGTAAGGAAGCGCTGGCAACTGCGAAGAAAAATAAAGAGAATCTTTCGCTTGATGTAACATTTATTGAAAGCGATATGTTTGAAAACATCGAAGGAAGATTTGACGTAATTGTATCCAATCCTCCTTATATACCCAAAGAGGTAATTGAAGGGCTGGATGAAAAGGTAAAGAAATATGAACCATATAACGCACTTTGCGGAGGAGAAGATGGTCTTAATTATTACAGGATTATAGCCGATAAAGCTAAAGGATACTTAAATGCCGATGCTTCCCTGATGATGGAAATCGGTTTCGATCAGGGAGAAAGTGTCAGCAGTCTTTTAAGAGAAAACGGTTACACAGAGATTAAAGTTATTAAGGATTTAAACGGTCTTGACAGAGTTGTTACGGCCGTGTTGAAAGGATAGAAAAATGTTTGACAGACTTGAGGATCTGCTTATCAGGTTTGAGGAACTGATGGGAGAATTACAGTCTCCCGGAGTAACGGACAATCAGACACGCTTCAGAGCGCTGATGAAGGAACAGAGTGACCTCACTCCGATTGTAGAAGCATACAAAGAATATAAAAAAGCAAAAGAAACAATTAAAGATTCCCTTGAACTGCTTGATGCCGAAAGCGACGAGGAAATGAGGGAAATGTTAAAAGAAGAATTAAACGAAGCAAAAGCAAGTGTTGAAGAACTTGAGCAGAAATTAAAAATTCTTCTTTTACCCAAGGACCCTAACGACGACAAGAACGTTATCGTTGAAATAAGAGCCGGTGCGGGCGGAGATGAAGCAGCAC
>CAMYYF010000063.1:0-7336 GCA_947303375.1 uncultured Lachnospiraceae bacterium | reverse complement strand
AAAGAAGCAAAGTAATTAAAGCGCTGACAAGAGTCTGAATAGCGCTGAACTTCTTGGAATCGTTTCTGTAATTAATCCACTTGTTATATTTATCTTCGTCGTATACGTCTTTTACGTTCTCCGGAAGAGGTTTCTTAACGTATGAATCGTTTAGTTTTACGAGAACAAAATCAAAAACATTTTCAAGTATGTATGAAATTAATAGTATTATTTTAATCATTTAATGCCTCATTTCGCTAAGCTCTAATAAAAGGACCTTGAAATAATATCATATTCCAAGGTCCTTTTCAATCAATTAACTTTTAACGAAAATCTATTTTATTTCTTAGCCTTGTCTTCTTTTTCAAGGAAGTTATAAATAACCGAAGCGAAAGCACCGCCTGCCAAAGGTCCTACGATAAAGATCCAGAGATCTTTGATAGGGCCCGCATTGCCTGAAATTAATGCGCAAAGAGCAGGTCCGAAGCTTCTTGCAGGGTTAACTGATGTTCCTGTAAGAGCGATACCGAAAATGTGGATTAATACAAGTGAAAGACCGATGATAAGTCCGCCGAATGAACCGTGATTAGCTTTCTTGCTTGTAACACCAAGGATAATAAGAACAAATACAAATGTAAGTATGAATTCAACGATTAAAGCTGCGGGAATGCTTCCGTTAACGCCTGCGATGCCGTTAGATCCGAATCCGCCTGTTTTGTCTTCGATTTCTGCAACACCAAAAATCAAAGCAAGAATTCCGCCGCCAAGCCATGCGCCAATACACTGAGCAAGAACATAAAGTCCGAAATCTGCAGCACTCATTCCTTTGCTCATAAATACTGCAAGAGATACAGCGGGATTGATGTGACATCCGGAGATATTTCCGATGCAATATGCCATTCCAACGATTACCAAACCAAAAGCAAGAGCTGTAAGAAGATATCCGCCCCAATGTTCACAGCCTGTAATCATAGCCGTTCCGCAGCCGAATACTACAAGAACGCAAGTACCGATTAATTCTGCAATAAATTTTTTCATACAATTCCTCCTTTGTTATCTATAAAATAAGTCATTGCGACATTATTTACACTATCACTCTTTGATTTCTACAGCCTCAGGCAATTTGCCTTTGTTCGCAAATTTTTCTTTTATGGAATCAAGAATATTCTCAGGAAGCGAGAATACTTTTTCGATAAGAAAATCAAGAACCTTCTCCGTAAAATGGATAATGATTCTACCAAGAATAAATACCAATATAAACGGCAATGCCGCACTTATTAAAATTGCGCTCAGAGTAATCATAAAATCCTCCGATAAACAGGTTAGAATTGTCAAATAAAACCATAAATTATTATACACCAATATAAAAAAAGTGACCATAAAAAAATAAATAAAAAAAGACTTTAGAAGTTTAATTCCAAAGCCTTTAAATTTGTGATATTAGAAACAGCCTACATCAGTTTCTCATCATAAACCGCTCTCTGGCCGCCTACATATTTAGGGCGGTGTCTCGCGCAGATAATGGGTGCTTCGCCTATTTTTCGTAAGGAAATTCTCATAGGTACTACGACACTGTGCATATGCATTCCAATCATTGTACCGCCGATATCTATGCCTGCATCAGCCTTTTGGTTAAGGCTTTCAACAAGTACGGGATCTTCGAACCTTTCGAAACATACGGTAGCAAAAGCTCCGCCTGCATGATTGGGCTGAGGAATTGCATTTACCTGTTCGAAGCCGTATTTTATCATGGTTTCTCTTTCAACAACCAGTGCTCTGTTTAAATGCTCGCAACACTGTGCGGCAGCAAAAATACCCTTTTCTTTTAGGATGGGAATAATACCATCATATACTGCATTTGCGGAATCAAGATTTGTCGCGGTTCCGATTTGCGAACCGAGAATTTCGCTTGATGAACAACCGATTACGAATATATCCCCGGGATTTAGTCTTGCTCCCTCTAAAATCTCTGTAACAGCCTGTTTGCTCTGAGCGGTAATTTCTTTTAAATCCATAATAGAATCCTTTCAATGTATTTCGTTTAGTAATTGATTTCACTTTCATAATTATATCACAATAAAACAATAAGGCTACTTTTTCGCTTAAGAGCATATAAATATTTATAGGTATCTTTTTCACAGATACTATGTTATAATCACAACAGAAATTAATCATAGTGAGGAAATCATATGGAAACACGTGCTGCAGTTATTGCAATTATCGTGGAAAACGATGATTCCGCCAACGAGATTA
Organism: uncultured Lachnospiraceae bacterium; assembly: GCA_947303375.1. Taxonomy (GTDB): domain Bacteria; phylum Bacillota; class Clostridia; order Lachnospirales; family Lachnospiraceae; genus UBA3766. The sequence goes on along the minus strand of CAMYYF010000063.1, from coordinate 5,104 downwards.
ATTCTCTCTTACATGAATATCGCGGTTCAATTATCGGGCGAATGGGAATTCCTTACCGCGAAAAAGGAATTTGTATCATAAGTGTTGCAATTGATGCCCCTCAGGATACAATCAGTTCCCTTGCCGGCAAAATAGGCAGAATAAACGGCGTTACAGCTAAAACAGTTTACTCACCCAAATAATAAAATTTGCTTTCTGACATCAAAACCTCAATCGAGCTTGAGATGAAAGTCGTGCATCATAAAAGAATTACTATGTCTTTATGCACTCTTTCTATGTCGGAAAGGGTGCTTTTTAGTTTTAGAAAGAGAGAATTATGATAAAATTTGCTATTTACGGAAAAGGCGGAATAGGTAAATCCACATTGTCATCAAATTTAAGTGCCGCTTTTGTAAAAAGAGGCTTAAAAGTAATGCAAATCGGCTGCGATCCGAAAGCAGACTCCACTTCTCTTTTATGTCCGAAAGAAAAGGTTACTTCGGTATTGGATCTTGTCAGAAGTAACGAATCTTTTACGCTCGAAGACATGGTAAAAGAATCGGAATCCGGAGTTTACTGCGTCGAAGCAGGCGGTCCCGTGCCCGGACTTGGATGTGCGGGACGAGGCATCATAAACGCACTTGAATCACTCGAAAACAAAGGCGCTTACGAATATTACAAACCCGATGTAGTCATTTATGATGTTCTCGGAGATGTGGTATGCGGCGGTTTTACCATGCCCATGAGAAAAGGCTTCGCCGAAAAGGTTTATATAGTTACGTCAGGCGAGAAAATGTCCGTTTATGCGGCCGCCAATATCGCAATGGCCATTGAGAATTTTAAGAAGAGAGATTACGCAAAACTCGGCGGCATTATTTTAAACTGCAGAGGCGTTGAAAACGAGCTAGAAAATGTCGAAACGCTCGTAAAAGATTTTGATACCAATATTTCCGCAATCATCCCCAGAAGCCCTCTTTTTGCAGAGGCTGAAAAACAGGGAAAAACAATCGTGGATCTTTTCCCTGATAGCGATGTTTGCGAAGCACTGCTTGGACTCGCTGACAGAATTATAAAGGATTTTGAATGTTAAAACAGATTTCTCTAAATGAAAACAGAATACCCGAAGGTGTCAGGATATCCGAAATCGATTTTGACAATCCTTTTTTCGACGGACTGCATTACAACGCTCCCGCAAGAGGTGTGTGGAATATAGTCCATACAGGTATGCTCATTCCCGAAGCGCATCAGATATATGTCTGTGCGCAGGGGTGTCTTCGCGGTGTTATTCTTACCGCTGCGGAAATGAACCGTATGGAAAATATGTCCTGGGTTGCGCTTCGCGAGCAGGATATGTGGAACGGCGAAATGGAATCGAGAGTAATCGAAGGCTGTTCTCATATCGTCGATGAAATGAAAGAACATCCCAAATGCATACTCGTTTATTTAAGCTGCATGCATTTGTTTGAAGGCTGCGATTTTAAAGTAATCGCCAAAGAACTCGAGACACGCTACCCCGATATTGACTGGGTTGACTGCTATATGACTCCTACCATGAGAAAAACATTCGAGCCCATGGTAATGATGAAAAAGAGTCTCTACTCTCCGATCAAAAAACTTGACGTTGATAAAAAAAAGATTGGACTCATAGGATGTGACCGCGCAACTGATAAATCCTGTGAGATTTATTCTCTTTTAGAAAAAGCTAATTTCAAAATGTGGGATATCACAGAATGCAAAACATATGAGGATTATCTCTCGCTAGGTGCCGCATCTCTCCTTATCTCATATCTTCCGGTCGTAGGTTACGCAGCAAAAGATTTAACGAACAAGCTTGGTGTCAAACATCTTTCAATCGATTTAAGCTATGATTCAAATGAAATTGAGGCAAATCTTAAAGTACTGGCTGATGCCCTGAACGTAGATAACGAATATCTTAATGCTTTAATTGAAACCAATAAAACGAAAGCAAAAGAAGCTCTGCTTAAAACAAAAGAGCTCATAAAAGATACACCCATCGCAATAGATGCAACTGCAACGCCTCGCCCTGTCGGCCTGGCTTTGCTCCTAAAAAAATCCGGATTTAACGTAAGAAGAATCTATACAGATGCATTTTCGCCAAAAGAAAGAATCGCTTTTGATGAATTATGTAAACTTGATGGCAGTATAGAAATCTTCCCTTTAATGGATCCGACAATGCTTTATGCATCAAACGAAGAAGATATCTCAAGCAGCGAATACTTAAGTATAGGACAGAATTGTGCGTACTTCTGTCAGACGAAGCATTTCGTCAATATAGTCGAAGGCGGAGGAATGTACGGATTCGACGGTATTGTAAACTTATGTAAACTAATTGAGGACGCATACAATAATCCAAAGGATTTAAAACTCACTATCTCTCATAAGGGAATCGCCTGTGAGAGCTGTTTATAAAATGACACACAACCCCCGTCCCCCCGTGTCAAAAGGTAAAAAAGTATGAATCAAACCGCACGAATAATTTCAATCTACGCTGCCGATACATCGGGCGTCTGCTCCGCTTTATATGAGTACGGAGGGATGACCGTTATTCATGATGCGTCAGGCTGCAATTCGACATATACGACTCACGACGAGCCCAGATGGTACGACAAGAAAAGCATGATGTTTATTTCCGGTCTTACCGAAAAGGATGCTGTAATGGGCAACGACGACAGATTTATGGAGGATTTAATTGTTGCTGCAAACGAACTTAAACCTGCATTCATAGCGCTCTGCGCTTCTCCTCTTCCCGCTATGATTGGAACGGATCTTGAAGCCATTGCTTATGCAGTAGAAACCGAAACCGGTATTCCTTCATTTGCCGTAAAAACAAACGGTATGCAGTCTTATATTACGGGAGCCGGTAACGCATTTCTTGAACTTGCAAAAAAATTTGCCAACTCCGATGAAAATGAGTTATGTCAACCAACTTCCAACCCTTATGTATTTAATGCACAAGCTCTGAAACTGATGTTTGGTACCAAGCTGCCTACCGCAGTTTCGGCCAATACGGATAATGATTTTCCGAAGCCTCAGGAAGATACTTTTAAGAAGATAAAAATCAATCTTTTAGGAGTTACTCCTCTTGATTATCCGACAAAAGAAAGCATGGACAGCCTCTTAAAATTCATAAAAGAATCAGGCTTTGAATTAAATGCGTGTGTTGGTGTAGATACTAATTTAAGTGAGTTTAAAAATATCAAAAAAGGAGAAGTTAATCTTCTTTTATCATCATGCGGAAAGCCTCTGGCAGATTACCTTTTCAGTGAATATAAAATCCCCTTCGTAAAAGGCGTTCCTTACGGATTAGGATTTTCAGACAAAATAAAAGATGCACTTATCAAGGCATATGAATCAGGCGAAAACATCGATGCAACCGAAGGTTTCAGAGAAGCAGGCAGTGTTGCAATTTTAGGAGAAAGCATTATGAGCGCTTCTCTTGCAAGTGCGCTTCTTTTAGACAAAGGAATCAAGGCCAACGTTCTTGAAACCGTAGGCGATGGCGATTTCGAAATCTTAAAATCATTCGATATTTCATGTGATGATGAAAAGATTTTGGAAAACGAATTAAAGAAATATGACGTGATTATCGGCGATCCTTTGTTTAAGCCGATATGCGCGGATAAGAAATTTATAGAACTTCCTCATGAAGCATTTTCCGGAAGGTGTTTTACCAAAAACGCACCGAATCTTATCTACACGTCAATCGATAAATTTATTTAATTTAGGAGCCGGACACATTTCACGAGTCAGGCACCTAAAAGGAGTACACACATGATTAAAATAGCTATCTACGGTAAAGGCGGCATAGGCAAATCAACCGTAACAAGTAACTTAAGCGCCGCGCTTGCGTACCTTGGAAAAAGAGTCATACAGATCGGCTGCGATCCGAAGGCAGATTCGACCGCAAATCTTTTATCGGGAAATCCGGTATTCCCCGTTATGAATTACATGCGTGATTATGACAAGGAGCCCGAATCGCTCGATGAAATTTCAAAGGTCGGTTACGGCGGAGTTTTATGTATAGAAACAGGCGGACCCACTCCGGGACTCGGATGTGCCGGACGAGGAATCATTACCACATTTTCACTGCTTGAAGAATTAAAACTTTTCGAAACCTTCAAGCCCGATGCAGTTTTATACGACGTACTTGGCGACGTTGTCTGCGGAGGTTTTGCAGCACCCATCAGAGAAGGTCTTGCAAGCAAAATCATCATTGTAACATCAGGCGAAAAGATGGCTTTATATGCAGCCAACAACATAAACAGCGCCGTTGAAAATTTCAAGGAGCGAAGCTACGCAAATGTGCGCGGAATCGTTTTAAACAGAAGAAATGTTTTAAACGAGGAAGAAAAGGTTCGCGAATTTGCAAGCACTCACAATCTTGAAATAATCGCCGATATTCCAAGAAGCGATGACATCATTCGTTTCGAAGACGAAGGCAAAACCGTTATTGAGGGTGACCCCACTCTTTCGGTAAGTCAGAGCTTCCTTGATTTGGCAAAACTTCTCATAAAAGAAGACGAAGAAGGATTATAAATCTTTTAGGATTTTAGGACATAAATGAACAAAGCATTTTTTAAAACAACAAAAGAAATAGTTGAACTTGGATACGATAATCTTCCTGTGGAATTTGTATCCAATAAGCACTTAATATACTCATCTCCCGCCACTTTATCTTTCAACTCTCCCGGAGCCAAAGGATACGGCGTAAAGCGTGCAGGCCTCGCAGTACCCGAGTCAGTGATGCTTCTTGTATCACCCTCATGCTGCGGAAGAAACACATCACTTTTTAAGAGTTCTCCGGAATATAAAAACCGTTTCTTTTTTCAGCTTTTGGACGATACAGACATCGTAACCGGAAGGCATTTGATGAAGATAAACGATGCATGCAAAGAGATACTCGATTCACTCGATAAAAGACCTTCCGCAATCATGATCTGTATCACATGCGTTGACGCACTCTTAGGTACGGATATGGAGCGAATCTGCAGAAAAGTAACAGAGACTCATTCGATTCCCTGCGTAGCATGCTATATGTATGCGTTAACAAGAGAAAAACGTCTCTCTCCGATGGCTTATGTCAGAACGAGTGTCTACTCTCTTT
>CAMYYF010000062.1:0-7435 GCA_947303375.1 uncultured Lachnospiraceae bacterium | reverse complement strand
TGATAACTTTGCATTTTTCGCAAATTGGTTTCACCGATGATCTTACTTTCACGATAAAGCCCTCCTCTCAAAAAAGTCCGTTTACCATTGTAACACGCGGAAATTAAGTATGCAAGAAATATTTTTTCCGCTAAGGATTTATTTTTCTCTCCATATAATACGTCCCTTGGACAAATCATAGGGAGACATTTCTAAAGTAACTTTATCCCCGGGATAAATTCTTATGTAATTCTGTCTGAGCTTACCGCTTATGTGAGCAATAACCTCGTGGCCGTTTTCGAGTTCAACCCTGAACTGGGTTCCGGGAAGTTTCTCCGTAACAACACCTTCGATTTCAATAACATCTAACTTTGACAATTCTTGTACCCGGCGACTAATCGCTACTATCCTTTCATAATTTATCGTTTGGGTAATGTGAGTATTTCAGGTTCACCCTTTGTAATGAGAATTGTGTTCTCATAATGTGATGACGGAAGTCTGTCGCTTGTGACGCATGTCCAGCCGTCATCCAAGAAATCTACATCACCTCTTCCGAGGTTTATCATGGGCTCAACGGCAAGTGTCATGCCTGCCACGAGTTTGATTCCCCGGTTGTTCATGTGGTAGTTTGGAATTGACGGATCTTCATGAAGTGAAGTTCCGATTCCGTGTCCTACGAGCGCGGTAACTATTCCGTATCCGCACTTTTCGGCGTAATCCGCGATGGCATTTGATATATCATGTAAATGATTGCCTTCCTTCGCGAACTTGATGCCTTCGAAAAAGCAGTTTTCTGTTTCTTTTATGAGTTTTAATAATTCGGGATCAACTTCGCCGACCGGATAGGTTCTGGCGGCATCCGAATGATACCCTTTGTAAATGCATCCGCAGTCGAGGCTTACGATGTCGCCTTCTTTTAACTTGCGGCTTTTCTTAGGAATTCCGTGTACGACTTCCTCATTAATCGATACACAAACCGATCCGGGGAAACCGTTGTAGTGAAGGAAGTTCGGAATGCAGTCGTAGCTTCTTATGAGTTTTTCGGCCTCGATATCAATCTCAAGTGTGGATATACCGGGTGCTATAATCTCTTTAAGCTTGTCATGAACCTCTCCTAAAATCCTGCAGGATTCTCGCATCAATTCAATTTCTCTCTCAGATTTTACTGATACTGCCATTTTTTCCTCTCTTCTTTTCCGCTAAAGAATCTTCTTCGGCGGAAACCTGACTCTGTCTTCGATTTGTATTATCCGAGGATTTTTACAATATTTTCGAAGACGTCTTTAACATCTATTGTTCCGTCTACTTCTTTTAAGATTCCTTCATTATTATAGAAGTCAATCAAGGGCTGTGTCTGATCGTGATAAACTTTTAATCTGTTTAAAACAGTATCGGGCTTATCATCATCTCGTAAAATAAGAGCGCTTCCGCACTTATCGCATACACCCTCGGTCTTGGGAGGTACATGCTCGATGTGATATGTTGCTCCGCATGTAACACAGGCTCTTCTTCCCGACATTCTTCTTACGATGTTTTCATCGGGAACATCAACGTTGATTGCATAGTCAATCTTGTCGTTTTGTTTTGCAAGCGCTTCCTTTAAAACATTTGCCTGAGGAATCGTTCTGGGGAATCCATCGAGAACGTAACCGTTCTTGCAGTCGTCCTTTGATACTCTGTCAAGAAGAATCTTAACCGTGAGTTCGTCGGGAACGAGTTTTCCCTGATCCATATAAGACTTAGCTTCAAGTCCGAGCGGTGTTCCTTCCTTAATATTTGCCCTGAAGATATCTCCTGTGGAAATATGAGGGATGGTATATTTCTCGGCAATCATTTTTGCCTGAGTTCCTTTGCCCGCACCGGGTGCGCCAAGCATAACAATTTTCATTTCAGTTTTCCTTTTCGCTTATAGGCACGATAAGACACTCCTAAACGGAGTGTCCTCGTCCTTTATTTAGTCATTTAAAAATCCTTTGTAATTACGAACAAGCATCTGTGACTCAACCTGTTTAACCGTTTCGATGATAACACCGACAACGATGATGATACTCGTTCCGCCGAAACTTACGCTTGCTCCGAAGAGACCTGAGAAGACGTAGGGATAAACCGCTACGATTGTAAGTCCTACGGCACCGATGAAAATAACATAGTTGAGTACCGTGTTAAGATAATCGCTTGTAGGTTTGCCGGGTCTGATACCCGGTACGAATCCGCCGGCTTTCTTTAAGTTGTTGGCAATCTCCATAGGATTGAAAGTAATCGATGTATAGAAGTAAGCAAAGAATATTACCAAGAATACATAAACGATTATTCCGATTGTATAGATCATGTCGTTCTTGTTAAACCAGTATCTCGCATTCATGAACTTTAAGAGCTCGCCCCAGATGTAGCCCCATCCCCAGAAGCCTGTCTCGGCTTTGGCGGATCCGTTGAATCCGACCATATTGGAAATGATAATCGGGGTCTGCAAAATTGATGAAGCAAAGATTACGGGGATAACTCCGGCCGTATTGATTTTGATGGGGATTGAACTTGTGTTGCCACCCATCATCTTATTGCCCTGAACCTTCTTCGCATACTGAAGAGGTATCTTTCTTGTACCGTCACTTAAGAAAATAACCATTAAGATAAGTACAATTATTACGGCAAGTATAATTACTGCATTAAGAACACCGATTGCAATCGATTTGTTTTTGACGAACTGTTCGAACAGTGTTTTTGCATCCGAAGGGAAGGATGAAATGATGTTGATGATAAGGATAATGGATATACCGTTTCCTACACCGTGTTCTGTAATTCTTTCACCTGCCCACATAAGGAATGCGGAACCTGCTGTCATAGCTGCAATTACGGTAATTACGTTTAATGCGTTGTACTCTGTAAGTAACCCCTGTGAACCGAATCCGATTGCCATGGCACCTGATTCGATTAATGCAAGTCCAACCGTCACATATCTTGTGATAGCAGCGATCTTCTTACGTCCGTCTTCACCTTCATTCTGCATTTCCTCTAACTTGGGAATAGCTATTGTCATAAGCTGCATAATAATGGATGAAGTGATGTACGGAGTAATGTTAAGTGCGAAAATAGACATTCTTTCGAATGAACCGCCGGTGAATGCACCGAGGATTCCAAGACCGCCGTTTCCGTCTGAGCCGAAGAGGCTTTCCATCATCTGCTTAACGAACTCCTGGTTGATACCGGGAGAAGCTATCTGGCATCCGAGACGCACTATAACAAGCATCAAAAGGGTAAATAACAGTTTTTTTCTGATATCTTTTACCTTAAAAGCGTTGATAAATGTTTTAAACACTAGATCACCTCTGCGCTGCCGCCTGCTGCTTCAATCTTTGCTTTAGCTGTTTCGCTGAAAGCGTTTACCTGTACCGTTAATTTCTTGGAAATTTCACCGTTTCCGAGAATCTTTACACCGTCTGCTGCTTTGCTGATTACACCTTCTTCAAGAAGCTTTTCAACTGTTACAACAGTACCGTCTTCAAATCTCTCAAGTGCCGATACATTGATTGAAATGATCTCCTTTGTATTTCTGTTCGTAAATCCTCTCTTGGGAATACGTCTGTATAAAGGCATCTGACCACCTTCGAAACCGATTCTGGGTGCGCCGGAACGAGCTTTCTGTCCCTTGTGTCCCTTGCCGGCAGTCTTGCCGTTTCCTGAACCGTGGCCGCGTCCTCTTCTAAAATTATCACTGTGCTTTGAGCCTTCCGCAGGTCTTAAATTAGATAATTCCATTGCGACTCTCCTTTCTATGCCTCTTCAACCTTAAGAAGGTATCCGATCTGCTGAATCTGTCCTCTAGTTGCTGCATTGTCAGGTAAAAGAACAGTCTTGTTAAGCTTTCTTAAACCCATTGCTTCTACGGTCTTTCTGTGTTTGGGAACAGCACCTATAGGGGACTTAACCAATGTGATTTTTAACATTTTGTCTGCCATTTTGGTCTCCTTTCCTAACCGCGGTTTAAGCACGAATGCCTTCTACCGACTTACCACGATTTCTGGCAACATCTTCGGGACTCTTAAGTTTGCTTAATCCTTCGATTGTTGCAAGTGCTACATTTGTTTTATTGTTTGAACCCAATGACTTTGTACGGATGTTTCTGATGCCTGCGAGTTCACACACCTTACGTGCGGGACCTCCGGCAATGATACCAGTACCTTCGGGAGCTCTCTTTAAAAGGATGCTTGCCGAAGAGTATTTGCCGATATAATCATGTGTTACGGATGCGTTCTCATCAAGACAAATGGATACGAGATGCTTCTTGGCATCATCAGTTGCCTTACGGATTGCTTCGCCGTTTTCTTTGGCCTTGCCTGTACCAACGCCAACATGACCGTTCTTATCACCAACAACTACGAGTGCTGCGATGCTCATTACACGACCACCCTTTGTAGTCTTGCTGACTCTTTTAATAGCGATTGTATCACTAAATAATTCACCTAACTCAGCAGGGTTAATAATATTGCGTACCATTGCAAATCCTCCCCTTCCTAAAATTCCAAGCCGGCTTCTCTTGCTGCTTCAGCGAGAGCTGCGACTTTACCTTGATATATATAACCGCCACGATCAAAGACAACTTCTTTAATACCTTTGTCTAATGCTTTCTTAGCAATTACTTTTCCTAAATATGCTGCTGCTTCAACGTTGTTGGTCTTTGTAAGCTCTGCCTTTACGTCTTTGTCAAGAGTAGAAGCTGCTACAAGTGTGTTTCCAACCGTATCGTCGATAATTTGAGCATACATATGATCATTGCTTCTGAATACTGCCAAACGGGGTCTGTCAGCAGTTCCGCTTAAACGGCTACGAATTCTTCTGTGCTTCTCAGCACGTACTTCCTGTCTGGATGTCTTACTAACCATTTTTATACTCTCCTTATCTCTTATTTCTTACCGGTCTTACCGACTTTACGTCTGATTACTTCGTCAGCATACTTGATTCCCTTGCCCTTATAAGGCTCAGGTCTTCTCTTATCCCTGATCTCTGCGGCGAATTGTCCGACTTTTTCTTTATCGATACCTTTAACAAGAATTACAGTAGCACTACCCTGCTGCTCAACGCTTGTCTCGATACCTTCGGGATCTTCCATTTCAACCGGATGTGAATATCCGAGAGACAATGTAAGTTTCTTGCCGGCCTTCTGAGCCTTGTAACCTACACCGTTTACTTCAAGTTTCTTTACATAACCTTCAGTAACACCTACAACCATGTTGTTGATAAGTGTTCTTGTTAATCCGTGAAGGGATTTCATTTTCTTTAAATCGTTGGGTCTTGATACCTGTACTTCGGCACCTTCAACCTTGATTTCCATCTCAGAGGGTAAAACTCTTGTTAATTCACCCTTGGGACCTTTTACAGTCACTTTATTATTTTCTGCAACATCTACAGTAACACCTGCAGGTATTGCGATTGGCATTCTTCCTATACGTGACATGCCCGTACCTCCTTAATTATTTCTTGCGACTACGACTACCATACAAATGCTAATACTTCGCCGCCAACCTGTAATTTTCTGGCTTCCTTATCTGTGATAACGCCCTGGTTTGTTGAAATGATAGCTACGCCCAAACCACCGAGTACTCTGGGTAACTCATCCTTGCTTGCGTAAACGCGAAGACCGGGTTTGGAGATTCTCTTAATACCGGAGATAACTTTGTCGTTTTTGTCTGCACCGTATTTTAAAGTAATCTTTATATTCTTGAAATTGCCATCATCAACTAATTCGTAGGATCTGATGTATCCTTCATCTAATAAAATCTTAGCAATCGCCAATTTCATCTTTGAAGAGGAAACTTCTACCGTATCATGTTTTGCAGAGTTTGCGTTACGGATTCTTGTAAGCATATCTGCAATAGGATCGCTCATTGTCATTGTTGTGCCTCCTTATATATTTTTATCTTACCAGCTTGCTTTCTTAACGCCGGGAATTTCGCCCTTGTATGCCAACTCTCTGAAGCAGATACGGCAGATACCGTATTTTCTCAAGTATGCATGAGGACGTCCGCAGATTCTGCAACGGTTGTATTCTCTTACACCGAATTTCTGCTGGCGTGATTGCTTAATCTTCATTGCTGTTTTAGCCATGAAATATACCTCCTTAAATAAAAGACAACGATACTATTTAGCGAAGGGCATGTTGAAGAGTCTTAATAACTCTCTTGCTTCTTCGTCAGTTTTAGCTGTTGTTACGAAGATAACATCCATACCTCTTACCTTATCAACCTTATCATACTCGATTTCAGGGAAGATGAGCTGCTCTTTGATACCAAGAGCATAATTTCCTCTGCCGTCAAAAGCATTGGGATTTACACCTCTGAAGTCACGTACACGGGGCAATGCAAGATTTACGAGACGATCAAGGAACTCATACATCTTGTCACCACGAAGGGTAACCTTGCAACCGATGTTCTGACCTTCTCTGATCTTGAAGTTAGCGATCGAATTCTTAGCCTTTGTAAGAACTGCCTTCTGTCCGGAAATGATTTCCAAATCTCTTACAGCAGACTCAAGTGCCTTAGCGTTTTCTTTAGCTTCGCCGACACCCATGTTGATTACGATCTTGTCAAGCTTGGGAACTTCCATGATGTTCTTGTAGCCGAATTTCTTCTGCATTGCATCTATAATTTCATTCTTATATTGATCTTTCAGTCTACTCACGAATCTAGACCTCCTTTCATAAATAATTATTTAATTACGTTTCCGGTCTTCTTCGCGAAACGTTCCTTCTTAACCACTTTGCCGTTTTCATCTTTTGTAACTTTGAAGCCGACTCTGGTTGCCTTGCCGCCTTCTACAAGCATTACGTTTGAGATGTCAATGGGGGCTTCCTTTGTGATGATACCGCCGTTAGGGTTGCCTGCTGAGGGTTTTGAATGCTTTGTAACTACATTAACGCCTTCAACAACAACTTTCTTCTTGTCAGTATCTACACTTAAAACCTTAGCTTCTTTGCCCTTTGAGCTACCGGCGATAACCTTAACTGTATCACCCTTCTTAATCTTCATCATAGTCGGGCACCTCCTTATAATACTTCGGGAGCAAGGGAAACAATCTTCATGTACTGTTTCTCACGAAGCTCTCTGGCTACAGGTCCAAAAATACGAGTTCCTCTGGGAGTCTTGTCGTCTTTAATGATAACTGCAGCATTTTCGTCAAATCTAATGTAAGAACCGTCTTTACGTCTTGCACCTTTTACGGTACGAACAACAACGGCCTTAACTACATCACCTTTCTTTACAACGCCGCCGGGAGTAGCATCCTTAACGCTGGCAATGATGACGTCGCCAATGTTGGCATATCTTCTTGTTGAGCCGCCTACTACGCGGATGCAAAGGAGTTCCTTGGCACCTGTATTGTCGGCAACTTTCAACCTAGTTTCCTGTTGAACCATGCTCTTATCTCCTTATTTAACCTTTTCTACAACCTCAACAAGTCTCCATCT
>CAMYYF010000061.1:0-7537 GCA_947303375.1 uncultured Lachnospiraceae bacterium | reverse complement strand
ATGTCTCCGTCATCGACGGTCATGTATTTCCATATTCCGAAAACGGTATTGTAAGCTCTGGATTCAACGATTTTGCCTTCTTCATGAAGCGCTAACGCTTTGGCTTCGTCGATGAAAAAATATTCTCTTCCGTTTACTTCGCCTTCTCTTATAGGCCTTGTGGTATATGTTACGAGCTGATTTAATTTAAGATTTTCATCAGCCAAAAGTCTTTTATAAACAGTATCTTTGCCGGACGAACTTTTTCCGCAGATACAATAAATCTTTCCCATTTAAATCTTTTAAAACCTTTTGGTTCTTTTCCCCTTAGTTTTTTTACTGAAGATAGAAGAGCACGCCGAGTGTGCCGGGTCCGCAGTGGCTCGTAATTACACCGCCTGCCTGTGTCTCAAGGATTTCGTCAAAGTAGTTGAGCTCCTTCAGATAGTCAACGACGGGCTGAACGAGTTCGTGATCCATTGAACAGTAGGTAACGAATACTCTTGTTTTATCAGCTTTAAGCAAATCCTCTTTCATATCGTCAACGTATGAAATAAGAACCTTCTGCATTTTTCCTCTGTACTTGGTGCCAACTCCCATCTTGCCCATTTTAACTTCAATCCTGGGCTTTAATTTGAGTGCGTTTGCAAGAAGTGCTGTAACAGCGTTACATCTGCCGCCTCTTGAGAGGAATACAAGCTGATCGAGCACGAAGCTTGCTCTGACTTTGTCTCTGGCTCCGTTTATTGCTTCGTAGATATCCTCGGCACTCTTTCCCGCATCGCGCATTTCGGCCGCTCTTAAAACCTGAAGTCCGATACCTGTGGATAAGTTCATCGAGTTGATGACGAATACTCTGTCATATTCGAGGTCCTGTGCCGCAAGGCGGATGACATTGCAGGTGGTACTCATGTCTTCGGAGATACCGATAAAGATAACGTCATCTCCGGCTTCCTTGTGAGGCTTTAATGCATCCATCGTAACTTCAATGCTTGCTGCACTTGTTTTGGGTGTGGTTTTCTTTTCATTTGACCACGCAATTATTTCTTCGGCGGTTGTATCAACTCCGTCAAAATAACTCTTGTCATCCATAATGATGCAAAGAGGAATTATTTCAATCTGATATTTTTCGATTAATTCTTTTGAAAGGTCGCAGGTGCTGTCTGCCATTATTATTGTCTTGCCCATCTCGTTTGCTCCTTTTCTCATAGTTAATTAATTATACCATATTGTTGGGAGATTTGTACAATATAAAAAGATTGCGCCGGGGTACAGCGCAATCTCCTAAAAGAAACACAAATTAATCACTCTTCCTTGAATTAAGAAGCATAATCATTCCGTCGTAAACGTAATCTTCAATCTCTTTTTTACGCTCTTCTTCCCTGATATCTTTCATAAGGAATAAGAACAAAAGGACCTGTGAACTTAAGACATTCTTTCTGTAAATTTCGTCCTTTTCGCTGAATATGCCTTCTTCGAAACCTGAGTTAAGATACTGCTTTAACAGCATTTCGATGAAATTGGTTGCAGTGCAGGGGTCGTATTTCTCTGCATTTTTTGTGACCGGAGCTTCCTTATATGCGGGATTGATATTTCTAACGAAACTCATTATTGACTGAACCGTATCTTCGCCTAAACGGCTGTCCCACATATAATCCATCACCGAATAAAACTTATCCTTAAAAGAACCTTCGTTTAACATTTTTAAAAGCACGGCTTTGAGAGAGTCGATTACAAAGTAATGAAGGGCTTTGTATATAAGTTCTTCCTTGCTGTCAAAATACTCGTATGTGGTACCTTTTCCTATGCCGGCGCGGTTTGAAATTTCGCTTATTGTAAGGCTTCCTATATCTTTGCCTTCTTTTATGAGCTCTCCTACCGCAAGATAGATTTTTATTTCCTTTTCGGGAAGATTTTCCATCTCCTGAATATATCCGTAAAGATCTTCGTTTATCATTTCCTAAACCCCCGTTTATTCCATGCTGTCAAAATGTATTATACCATCATTTATTTCTTGTGCTACCACAGGTGATAAAACGGTTTCCTCTTCTTTTATGAGTTCTCCGTATTCGTCCTTCTTCATTGATTTGTTTGAGTTAAACAAATCGTAGAGACAGGGAACCACCAGAAGCGTAAGCAGTGTACCATAGACAAGTCCGCCTATCATAACTATTGCCATCGGCTGCATCATCGATGAACCTCCGCCGAGTCCCAGTGCCAGTGTTGACATCGATATTACAGTGGTCAGCGTGGTCATTAAAATCGGACGGAGTCTCGTTTTCGCAGCCTCGACTATTGCGTCCTTTTTACCCATTCCGGCCTCTCTTAACTGGTTGATATAATCGACCATAACGATACCATTGTTAACTATGATACCGGCCAGCATTACAAAGCCTACGGCGCCGATGACCGATACATTGTAGCCCGTCGCAAAGAGTGCGAAGAAGCCTCCGGTGAATGCAAGCGGAATCGTAAACATGATGATGAAGGGCGAAAGGAACGACTGGAACTGGGCCACCATGATTAGGTAAATAAATATTACCGCAAGGATAAGCATTAAAAGTACCTGCTGCAGGGCATCCTTAATCATTTCGTCTTCGCCGCTCATCTCAATCTTGTAACCTTCAAGCATGTCGATTTCTTTAAATCGGTTTTCAAGTTCGTTGCCGACAAATGAAATATTGTGATCATCGTCAATCTGAGCCGTAACTTTAATATACTTGGTCTGCGCGTCACGGTTGATGATGTTTAATGTGTCCGTTTCCTCAAAAGTTACTATTTTATAGAGAGGAATTTTATAGTGTTTTCCGTCCCTGTCGGTGTAATCGAATTTGAGATTTTTTATATCCTGAAGCGTGGTGTCTTTCTGCTCGTCAGAGATAACGTAAATGTCGTAATCCTTGATCTCTGCGGAGAGATTGGCTGTTGCGGTATCGGGCATTATGGCTTTCATTACTTCCATGTAAACCTGTGCCGTTGTCATCTGATACTCCATCGCTTTTAATTTATCCACGTGAATTTTTAGTGCGGGCGTGGTATCGGAAAGTCCGTCGTTGATGTCGATTACACCCGGTGTTTCTTCCATGATAGCAACAACTTCTTTAGTGTATTCCCTTATCTTGTCAAGGTCACGACCTTTAACCATTATTGAGAGACCGCTTCCTAAAAGAGACGTCATATCCGTAGATGATGTTGTGACATCGATATCGCAGTTTAAATCCTTCGTTCTGTCGATGATATCTGCCTGGATATCCTTCATTTTACGGTCGCTTTCTTCATCAAGAAGAATATAGAATGTGGCTCCTCCGCCTCCCATTCCGAAGGAACTTAGAAGACTGTCCGCACCCATCATTGCACCGATTGTATCAATGCCGTCTATATCAATTATTCTTGCGGTAACCTCTTCGCAGACATCCATCAGTTCTTCATCCGTCATTTCCGCACCCTTTGGCGGAGCCACGGTCATTGAAATCTGATCGACTTCGACCTCCATGTCAAAGAATGAAAATCCTCTGTAAAATCCCGCATAAACGCTTCCTGCAAGAAGCAAAAGCGCGAGGATTAAAACAAGCGGTTTCACCTTTAATACTTTTCGTAAAAACGAAGCATATAAATCTCTTATTCTGTCAAAGAGTTTTGTCTGCTTTTCTTCACCGTCTTTTATCATCAGCGAAGCAGCCGCGGGAACAAATGTAAGTGCCACGATAAGCGATGCCGTAAGCGTATATCCTACGGTTAATGCCATATCGACAAAGAGCTGTTTTGTGATGCCCTTGGAAAATACGATGGGAACAAATACGCAGATTGTGGTAAGTGTGGATGCCGCAATAGCTCCGCCTACACCCTTTGCTCCTTCTGCCGCGGCTTTTTTGACTGTAACGCCTTCTTTTCTTAGTCGGTATATATTTTCAATAACTACAATGGAGTTATCTACCAACATTCCTATGCCAAGCGCCAGACCCGAAAGGGAAACTATATTTAACGTAATGTGCGAGAAATACATAAGCACAATCGCGAATATTACGCTTAAAGGAATCGAACATGCAATAATAAATGTCGATTTAAAATCTTTTAAGAATATAATCAGAATGATAATCGCAAGCGCTGCGCCGATAAGCATATTCTGAAGGACGCTCGATACAACAATGTCGATATAAACGCCCTGGTTCATAAGAACCGCCATGTTAAGCTCGGGAGTTTCTTCTTCCATCTGCTCAAAACGGTCAAGCAGTCTGTCTGTAACATCACCCGTTGAATATCCGGTCTGCTTTTCTATCGAAAGCATTACTGCGGGATTGCCGTTGATTTTTGAATATGATTCGGAAGCGTTGTTTACTACTTCAACTGTGGCAACGTCCTTTACGCAGATGGGTTTAATGCCGTCCATTCCAAGATCCAACAGAACCATGTTTTTAAGATCTTCTATGTTATTAACGCTGTCTCCGACATTGATAAGATACTGTTTGTTGCCGTCCGGAACATATCCTGCGGGCATGGAAAAATCCTGTGCGACGATAAGATTGCCGAGCATTTCCGCCGTGACTATATTTGAAACATCGGCTGCTTTAACGGCCTCTTCCTTTGCATTGTCAAGCTGGTCTTGGCCCTGCTCAAGAGCATTTTTCGCATTGGCGATTTCTGTGGCGCCTTGGCTAATTTCGAGTATGCCGTTTATGAGCCCTTCGTTTAATTTTTTATAAGCATCGTCAAGTGAAATCTTGCCTTCGGTCAAAGGCTGTTTTGCCGCCTGAAGAGTTGCGATTGAAGTATTGACCTGTGCGAGAGCACGTGACATCTGTGATGAAAGTGCCTGAAGATCCGTAAAATCGGCAGTAATACCGAGTGTTCTTAAATCAACGCCCGTTGCAACAACTGCCGCAAGAGCCTGCTGAACAGCTGTCGAATCCGGCATTTGCTGAGGTGCGGATGCGGAAAGCTCCGCCATAACAGCCATAAGCTGTGCTCTGGTCATTCCGGTAGCCGCAAATATCTCTTCATCCGTACCGTTTTCAAGAAGATTTTTATATGTAAGCAGCGTATTATACTGCTCCATATATACGCTTAATTCCTGATTGTACGCATTGACTGCATTTATGGCATTTTCAAGCGCAGGTTTTAAATTCGAGAGTGTCGAAAGATTGCTGTCAATTGCAGCCTCACCGATATATGCCTGAATCTTTCCGTTGACGATTTCATTGGCTCCGTTTGCAAGTTCTTTGGCAAGCTTGCTCTGGCCGTCCTTTATTTCCTGCTCTCCCTCATCGAGCTTTTCTTTTGCTTCATCTATTTCTTCCTGTGCATCGATAAAGCTGTCTTCGATTTTTACCAAAACATCTTTGTTGATTTTATCAATCTTGTCTTCATCAAGCGTTATCTGAATCTTTTCTTCAACGCTTCCTATTGTAGTGACGCTGGCAACACCCTCCGTGCTTTCAAGATAGGGAACAACAGTAGTATTTACATAGTCGGTAATCTCAATCTGATTCATGCCTTCGACATCCGCGGATGCAACCATTACGGGTAACATCGAAGGGTCAATCTGCATGATAAGAGGCGAACCTACACCCGTAGGAAATGAACCCGATACCTGATCGAGTTTCTGCTGCATCTGAATAACTATGGAATCCATATTACTGCTCTGTTCGTATTCAAGAATAACCAGCGAATAATTGTTGTAAGACATCGACTGAATATTCTTGATATTCGAAGTGGTCGCCATCTGTGCTTCAATCGGCGCAGTGACATTTCTTTCAACTTCCTCGGGCGTTCCGCCGGGATATGTGGTGATTACGACAACATACGGAAAGCTCATATTGGGCAAAAGATCCGCAGTCATTCTCGTAACGGAAACAACTCCGAGTACTATAATTAGCAGCACTCCCACTAAAACTGTATAAGGTTTTCTGACACTGTATTTAGACATAAAAAAATCTCCATTTCCGACCGACCGTTCGGTCGGTATTACTATAATAGCACAATTTTGAGATTTGTCCATCATTTTTTAAATAAAAATTGGGATTTTTAAAAATATAGTAAAAACCCCGAATGCTTTAAACATTCGGGGAAAATTTTAGTCATTTTTTATATATAAATCTTTTAGTCTTTGTCTACAAAAATCTTAACAATTCCGAGTGCAGCCGCATAAATTACTCCGGCTACTGGGAAAATAACGCCTGCAAGATGCCATAAATTAAAAGCAAGTCCGAGGAGCAGATATGTTGCGGCAACGATACACCAGTATGCGCCGCTTAAGCCGGATCTGATTCTCTGAGCCTTCTTCTGTGCGGGTGTTAACATTTCTTCTTTTAGGAGGTTTACGTAGGATTTGTTAATCCTTATTGTATAAATGAATATTCCTACACCTGCTGCGACCATGATAAGCAAAAGAGCAACCATGGATATTATAAGAAGAGGGTCTGCATCCAAAAGTCCTGTGATTAAAATGCCTACGGGACAGAATATAAACAAAAGAATTGCAAAAAGCTGAAGCGGAACTCTCTTTGTATCAAAAGCTTTTTTCTTTTCTTTTACCATTCCGTCTACACCGTAAAGAGTTTCAAATTTGTCGAAATTAAGATAGAAAAATTCTTTTTCTTTTATTTCAACGAAAACCCAGATTATTACACCAAAGGCAACACATACAAATAAGGTCAGAAGTCCGATTAATGTTGCGACGGTAACCGGCAGGAAATTGTCAAGGAATACCGAAAGACCGGCGAGTTCAATAAGCGCCACAGGGCAAAGGGTTAAAAGAACAGTCGCAATTACTGCGCTTGGAGTATTCTTTTTTATAACATTAAGATATCTGTTGGCTTCTTCGAGAGAAACCTTTCGTAAATTGGTGTTTTCCTTGTCTTCGGTAGTAGATGTTTCTTCCTTATATTCTTCGTAATCATCTTTTAAAAGATAATCGGTGCTTACGCCGAAGATCTCGGCCATCTTGATAATTCTGTTTAGATCGGGCGCCGCCTGTGCGCTCTCCCATTTGGATACGGACTGTCTTGAAACCGAAAGCATTTCTGCAAGTTCTTCCTGAGACCATCCGTTCTTTTTTCTTTCATTAATAATTTTGTCTGCTAAAATCATATGATATCCTTTCCGGGCCGAGCCCAAATGAAATTTATTCATCGGGCAATTTAAGTTTAACTTTTTGCCCTCGTCTTTACAAGGAAATCATATGAAAAAACGAAGTTGCAATCTAACAACCGCGCTTTGAAATTTGTCAACCGACGGTTGCAAATGCGTAAAATAGGGAATTTTTTGAAATTTTGACATAAAAAAAACACCTTTCGGTGAAATAAAAGATGCCCAGGGCCGGAATCGAACCAGCGACACGAGGATTTTCAGTCCTCTGCTCTACCAACTGAGCTACCTGGGCAAAATAGCGGGGGAAGGATTCGAACCTACGACCTCCGGGTTATGAGCCCGACGAGCTTCCAGCTGCTCTACCCCGCGATATTGGAGGGGATTTCTCCCTAATGGATGGAGGTGGATTCGAACCACCGAAAGCGTCGCTAACAGATTTACAGTCTGCCCCCTTTGGCCACTCGGGAACCCA
>CAMYYF010000060.1:0-7764 GCA_947303375.1 uncultured Lachnospiraceae bacterium | reverse complement strand
CAGGGTGAAAGACAGTTTGCAAGAGACAACAAATCACTCGGCCAGTTCAGACTTGACGGAATTCCTCCCGCAAGAAGAGGCGTTCCTCAGATCGAAGTTACATTCGATATCGATGCCAATGGTATCGTAAATGTATCCGCTAAGGATCTCGGAACAGGCAAGGAACAGCACATCACAATTACTGCAGGTTCCAACATGTCCGATGACGATATCGAAAAGGCTGTAAAAGAAGCTGCTGAATACGAAGCACAGGATAAGAAGAGAAAAGAAGCAATCGATGCACGTAACAATGCAGACTCAATGGTATTCCAGACAGAGAAAGCATTAAACGATGTAGGCGATAAGATCTCCGATTCCGAGAAGACAGAAGTTCAGGCTGAAATCGAAAACGTTAAGGCAATTCTCGAGAGAACAAAAGACAAAGAGATGAGCGAAGACGAAGTAGGCGAACTTAAGGCTGCTCAGGAGAAGATGATGGAAAAAGCTCAGGGACTCTTCACAAAGATGTATGAGTCAATGCAGGGTGCAGGTGCTCAGGGTGCAGGCCCCGACATGAGCCAGTTCACACAGGGCGCTTCCGACAACGGACCTACAGACGGTTCCGAAGCAGGCGATTTCGGTGACTTCAGAGAAGTATAATAATACTTAAAAACTTAAGCAATAAAAGTGTGTCGGGGTAAAATGCCCCGACACATATTTACGATAAAAGGTAACAGTTATGGCAGAAACAAAAAGAGATTACTACGAGGTTCTCGGAGTAAGTAAAAATGCAGACGAAGCAGAAATAAAAAAAGCATACAGAGCTCTGGCTAAAAAATACCATCCGGACATGAATCCCGACGATCCCAATGCCGAAGCAAAATTCAAGGAAGCATCGGAAGCATATGCTGTTCTTTCAGATGCCGACAAGAGACGTCAGTACGATCAGTTCGGTCATGCTGCATTTGACGGTGCTGCGGGTGGCGGAGCAGGCGGATTTGATTTTAACAGTGCTGATTTCAGTGATATTTTCAGCGATCTGTTTGGTTTCGGCGATTTCTTCGGCGGTGGCAGAAGAGCGCAGAGAAACGGCCCCAGACGTGGTCAGGATATAGTTCAGAGAGTAAGAATATCTTTTGAAGAAGCAATCTTTGGCTGTGAAAAAGAGATAGAAGTAAATGTAAAAGAAGAATGTAAAGCCTGCAAGGGAAGCGGTGCAAAGCCCGGTACATCTCCCGAGACCTGTCCTACATGTAAAGGTAAGGGCCAGGTAGTGGTTACCAGCAATTCACTTTTCGGTCAGATTCAGACTGTTCAGACATGTCGTGAGTGTGGCGGAAAAGGAAAGATTATAAGAGAAAAATGTGTGGAATGCCGCGGTACAGGTTATACTACCATCAAGAAAAAATATGCGGTTAAATTCCCCGCAGGTATTGATGACGGACAGCTTGCATGCAGAATACCCGGCAGAGGCGAACCGGGTTCAAACGGCGGACCCAGAGGAGATATTCTCGTAGGTGCTGTGGTAGGTTCACATTCCACATTTACAAGAGACGGAATGAATATTTATTCGACGGTTTCACTTCCTTTCTCTGTAGCAGCACTCGGCGGAGAAATCTTTATAGATACCGTGGACGGCAAAGTGGTATATGATATAAAGGCAGGTACTCCTACCGACACTACACTCAGACTTCGCGGAAAAGGTGTTCCAAATGTTAAGAACAAAGACAGCAGGGGCGATCATTATGTTAAACTTGTAGTCAAAGTTCCGGATCATTTGTCGGCGGAGGCCAAGGAAGCGTTAAGAGCATTCGACGCTGCGAGCGGAGATTATCTCAATGCCACCAAGAATGCCGCCAAAGACGGTATTCCCAAAGAAAAGAAGAAAAAAGGTATATTCAAATAAAAAAAGGTGCCGGACACTCTCATGAGTGCCCGGCACATAATTTTTATACCTGATTCTTTATTTAATTCGGTTTATTCGTCTAAGAATGCTCGAACAATCATATCACCGATTGTTTCATCTTTTTTGCTGTCAATACCATCAAATTCGTGAATCATTTTCTGAACAGCTCTTTTACGGTCTTCTTTCTTTTGTGAAATCGACTCAGATATAATCTCGCTATCTGCGTAGATATTGGTATAATTCGCACGAAGGGCTTTGTTTTCTTCAATAAACGAATTTCTTAAGGCTTTCATTTTTTCCGAAGTATTGTCAAGTTCCAACAGATTTGAAAGGTTGTTTTCCTCGCAGAATTTTCTGTATTCCGAAATACATCTTGAAGACAGACTCGAAAGAACTGCTTTGTAAATTGAATCCAGTTCGGCAACTTTATTAGCAATTTCCTGAGCAATTTTTTTACCGCCGAATGTTGAAAGTGTTGAATTGTCATAATCTCTTTTAAGAGATTTGAGTTCTTTTACAATATCATCTTTTTTGGCGTAGGTTTTGCTTTCCGATACGGTTTGTCTGAATTCGTCCGCAACTATATCCATTCGCTCATTAAATTTTTCCTGCAGACTGATATTTTCCAGGCACTGATCTTTTATCTTTTCATACTTTTCTTTTAAGGCGCTGCTTGCAAAAGTGACAGCCTTATCGTAATCTTCGTCCTTTGTTAAATCCGTTTTTGCATAAATAATATTTTCTTCGTTGTGACGAACGTTAGCCAGAAGGCGAACCCAGTATGCTTCCGACATGGCAGGATTTATAGCGAGCAGATCGCTGATATCGGAATAAACAGCGGCATAGTTTTTCTGGTTTAAGTGTTTTTTGGCTCTGCCCAACATAGCTTCGGGAGAGGATAAATCAAGATACTGCGCAGCATTTTTAAGTGCGTTCGGGTTGCCGTTCTTGCCCGCCTTAAGAATATTGGCAAGATAATTGATTATATTCTTGGCAAGTATTTCCATGGCATCGGGATTGGAAAGAAGCTGTGCCTGTTTTAAACTGAATGCTCTCGGAAGTTCGTTGGGATCGTCGCAGGCAAAGAAAATCTGCTTGCTTGAATCCTTTTCCATCTGTTTAAGGAAACGGCTCCACTCGTTCTTTACCCAGGTCGCTGTAAAATATTCGGATTTGCTTCCGATAACGGCCATAACCTTTGAACTCTTTAAAGCGGCGAAGATATAAGGTTCGTAATCGACACTTAATTTATTCTGAAGAGTTTCCCTTGCGAAGAATACCTTGTATCCGGTCTTGGTGAGTATTTCATAAAGACGCGTGCAGTATGCAACATCTTCGGTGGTAGTCATTGTATCTTCATCGGTCTCTTTATAGCAGATGAAAACATCGTAAGGAGCTTCGTTTTTAGCGATTTCCAGATATTCGGTCTGGATTCTGTTGATCTCTGTTGCTTCTTTTATGAGAATGTTTCTCTGCTCCTCGTCACATAATTTAAGAGCATCAAGATAAGAGTAGTAATTAAGAATACTCTCGTCTTTGATTCTGTGAAGAGTGGGGAAGTATTTGCTGCTGATGGGATCGGGAACATATTCGATACCGTACTCGCATAAAGTTCTTAACCATAAAATATCCGCAGAAGGAACATTTTCGGATAAAATGTTGTCGTAAATACGGATAGCGTTGTCGTATTCTTTTTCCTGACGCAGTTTGTTGGCACGGTTAAGCTGGTTGATGTATTTTCCCGCCGTATCCGATATAAAGTTGGTGGCTCCGCAGTATTCACAAACGGTTATCGCGGACTTAACATCCAGCACACCACCGCAGCATCTGCAGTTTAGAGCTTCTGTTTTCATCATTATCCTCCTAATACACTTTTTTAAGCATACATCTATTATAAAATATAAACTCTGAAGTATAAATAGTTTATTAGGGTAAAATATAACCATATTTTTTGCCATCTTAATAAAATCTTAACCAATTGTCCCCTTGTTTCTTAATAATCGGATGGCTATTATTATAGATGTACGGAAGACCTGCAGGATTCCTTAAATAAATATTTGGGAGTTAAATTAACATGTATAACATTTTAATTTGTGATGATGAGAAAGATATCGTAAACGCGCTGAAGATTTATTTATCATCCCCTGATTTAAACTTTTACGAAGCCGAAAACGGAGCAGAGGCACTAAACATTTTAAAATCCAACGAAATTCACCTGGTTATACTTGACATAATGATGCCTAAAATGAACGGAATAGAAACACTTTCCAACCTTCGACAATTCAGTAATATTCCGGTAATAATGCTCTCGGCCAAAAGCGAAGATACAGATAAAATTCTCGGGCTTAACGTAGGAGCCGACGATTACATCACAAAACCCTTTAATCCGATAGAAGTCAATGCGAGAGTAAGATCGGCCCTAAGAAGATACTTCGATTTCGGAGGCAAGGTTAAAACGGAAAGCATGTATACTGTAGGAGGCGTTACACTCGATGACTCTACTAAAACCGTAACTGCTGACAATGAAGAGGTAACGCTTACTCCCAAAGAATTTGATATATTAAAAATGCTGATGCATTCACCGGGAAAGGTGTTTTCACCCAAGGAAATCTACGAGAAAAACTGGAACGAAAGCATGCTCCCCGGGTGCGAAAAAACAGTTGCGGTTCATATACGACACATTAGAGAAAAGATAGAAATAAATCCCAACGAACCGCGATACTTAAAGGTTATCTGGGGACAGGGATATAAGATTGAAGGATAAAAGGAAGAGACATGACAGAGAATACGACTATTGATAATACTGCTGAAAATGTTGTGAAAAATAAAAAAACAAGAAGACCGTTTGTTGCTTTCCCGCTGGTAAAAGTATTTTCTTTTTTGGGAGTGCTTATTTTTGCTGCCGGAGTTTTATTAGGCATATATGCGGCGGTAGGGATAGGACAACAGGGCCTGTATACGACGGCGGATCCCAACAAGGTAATAATTGAAGAATTTGAGCAAATTGCTACCGCGAATTACTATCAGGTTGCTTCGTACCTTATGAACGACGAAACCGATATGGCTGATTCTTTTCTTGAAAACAGAAATATAATGGCAATGGAAATAGAAAAAGAAGGAGAAGACGGCAAATATTATTCTTATGTTTATGTGAGAAATGGGTATGAAAATGCCAATCTGACCGAAGCATTTTTGTTTAAGGGTCATGAAGGAACGAGTAAATGGAAAATATATGTAATCCCCAAACTTAATGAGTGTGAGGATTCATACTACAACAGTAATTTTCGGATTAATCTGGAGTACCGATTTCGCTACTATGTTCTGGTTGGGATTGCTGTATCTGCCATTCTGTTTCTTGTATGTGCGACTGTCTTCGTTTGCGGTATAGGCCTGTCATATGAAACGGGCAGGGTTGAAGAGAGCATTTTTACGAAGATTCCGTTTGATATAGCGGCGTTGCTCTTCATTTTTGCGGAAGTCTGTCTGTTCGGCCTGATGGTTTCAAACTTTGATGCCGAAACGGTGGTAGTGGCAGGCGGGCTGTTCGTTACTTTATTCCTGGTAGCTTTAATTAATTTTATTCACAGAGCCAAACTTAAAAATATATTTAAAAGCACTTTGTGCTACAAAATATGCGTTTTATTTGCGAAAATGAATATGAGGATTTCGGTTATCTGGAAAGCTCTTCTGGCATTTGCCGTAATACTTTTTGTGGAACTTATCGGATCGTTGTGCATAGCCGGAATGGTAGGCGAACCTGCTGTGGTACTTCTTCTTTTCCTGGCGATTATATTTGAAAAATCAATTATATATCCGATTCTTTTATACATAGTTCTTATGATTCGTCAGCTCTTTTATGCGGGAGAAAAACTTGCGGAAGGCGATACGGATTATAAGGTAAATTTAGCCGGTTTCTTCGGTATCTACAAAAAGCATGCCGAGAATCTCAACAACCTTTCGGGCGCCGTAAACAATGCGGTTGAAGAAAGGCTTAAGAGCGAGAGAATGAAGACCGAGCTTATCACCAATGTTTCGCACGATCTTAAAACCCCGCTTACATCCGTTATCAATTATTCGGATTTAATCAACACGGAGGCTGCATCATTTGATGAAAATACCGATGCTGCCGAAAGCATGGGCAAGATAGCCGAATACTCTGAGGTTTTAAACAGACAGTCGGGCAAACTTAAGAGACTTCTCGACGATCTTGTAGAAATATCCAAGGCCAGCAGCGGTAATATGGAACTTCAGATGGAAAAACTTGATGTGGGCATGATTTTGTCACAGGCACTCGGTGAGTACGAGGAAAGATTCGAGGAAAAAGGACTCGAAGCGATTGCTTTAATACCCGAAGAAAATCTTTACATAAATGCGGACAGCAGGAAACTTTGGAGAGTAGTGGATAATCTTTTACAGAACATCTACAAATATTCGCTCCCTTCAACCAGAGTTTTCATCGAGACTAAAGAAGCCGACGGAAAGATAAATATTATATTTAAAAACACATCCAGGGATATCATTACAATTTCTCCCGATGAACTGACCGAGAGATTTACCAGAAACGATGAATCCAGACATCAGGAAGGCAACGGCCTCGGCCTTGCTATTGCAAAGACCATGACCGAAGCCATGAACGGAAAGTTTAAAATAGATGTGGACGGAGATTTGTTTAAGGCTATTCTTATCTTTGATAAAGAAAGCGCTCCCGTTATGGCAGATGCTGAGGCAGAGATCGAGGCAGCAGCAGAGGCAGAGGCAGACGCGAATCTATAAACACAAAATTTAAAATCATAAAAGAGGAGTGATGCCTATATAAAATAACCTTCCAAATCGAAATTAAAATGTTGCTTTTAAGGATTGTCCTGCGCGGGGCAATCCTTTTTTTTCTTTAACCTGATACTTTATATTGAAGATAAATACCCTAATTTTCTGATTTTAGGTAATTGAGTACTCCTAAAGTTCTATTCTGATATGTGAAGAGATATTATTTTATGATATAATGTTTTCCGATAGCAGAAAATCTGCTTTCCGATTGGGGAATTATTATTTTAGGAGGAGATGAAATGTTTGATAATTACTCAAATTACGATTCAATTACTAACGACAGAGAACGCGAAGAAAAACTGATGCAGGACAAGAGAGAACGCTGCCATAAGGAAGGAAAACTCTATTTTGTTCTTTTCTGGCTGACGGTTCTCGGCACACCGGTTATATTTTTGTTATCGCTTATCGGCGGTATTGCCGGCGCTACTTTTGATGTTTTATTTGATTCAAAGGCTGTATTATATGGTTTTCTCGGCATAATCGGCGTCATATCATTAGCCGCCGGTATTGTAACCGCCGTTATTTTATTTATTCTCGGCAAAGAAGAAAGCTGCTTTAAAGCTGCAGGCATTGCTTATATTATTATTGCATTGTCAAGTACGGTTACTGAATTCCTGCCTGACGGACTGATTAAGACAGTTCTTGAACTTGTAACTCTTATTGCTGAGATGTTTTATCTGTTTGAGTTTATAAACGGCAGCATTTATATTTTGGCAGGCGTTGATAATTATATTGCTTCTTCTTGGGAGACACTCAAAAAGGTCATTATATATTTGTTTATCGGAATCGTGGCATGCGTAATTCTCGTGTTTATTCCCATAATAAGATATCTTGCATTAATAGCACTTTTTATCGCATGTATAGGAGCAATCGGTATATTAATTTGGGAGTGGGTACTTATGTTTAAAACAGCACGTGCTCTTAAAAACTTTTAATTAAGTCAGGTAAAAAATGGCTACTTGGAAATCAAGAGGTTTAAGAGGTTCTGCACTGGAGGAACTGATAAACCGTACAAATGAAAAATACAGAGATGAAGGTCTGGCGCTCATTCAGAA
>CAMYYF010000059.1:0-7841 GCA_947303375.1 uncultured Lachnospiraceae bacterium | reverse complement strand
CAAGTCTTGTATAGTCAATTCCGCCTGTTTCGGGATGTGTAAGACTTGATGAACCTATCTTAACTACAATTCTTTTTTTATCTTTAATAGCTTCTCTGAAATTCATGACTTTCTCCGTTTTGTGGTTTTCCCACTATTTTAGTTATTTATAATACTTTCCGCAACCTTCATGCCGTCAATAGCCGCGGATACGATTCCGCCGGCATATCCGGCTCCTTCGCCGCATGGGAAAATACCTTTTATACTGCTTTCAAAAAATTCGTTTCTTAATATTTTAACAGGTGAAGAGCTTCTTGTTTCCGCTCCCGCAAGCAAAGGATTTACGCTTGCATAACCTTTTATTATATTATCATAGTCAAGCATTGCTTCACAGAATGCTTTGTTTATAAAATCAGGATAAATCTTCGTTACATCGGTAAATGAATATTTTCCTTTGATTGCTTCATCCGGATTTATCTTACATTCTTCGAAATCTAAATCACAATCTGGATTTAAATCCTCAAAAAATGTCTTTAACTCACTAATCGGAATACATCCGTTACCTGCATGAAAGGCTTTCTCTTCGATTTCCCTCTGCATTTTCATTCCTG
Source organism: uncultured Lachnospiraceae bacterium (assembly GCA_947303375.1). GTDB lineage: Bacteria > Bacillota > Clostridia > Lachnospirales > Lachnospiraceae > UBA3766. The sequence continues at coordinate 7,251 of CAMYYF010000059.1, read as the reverse complement.
ATAAAACATCCGAATCATCAAGATCTTCTTTGTTTATCTGGACTATAATAGCACTGTTTGCGTATCCCGAATCTCTCTTAAACTCGCTCATTCCGTTAACGCAAAGTTTGTTTTCTTCACTGGATGCATTTACCACATATCCGCCGGGACACATACAGAATGAGTATACTCCACGATTACCCTGATGCGTCAGTTTATATGGAGATGGTTCAAGATTTTCATAAAGATTTTCGAAATCGTAACCGTATTGTGCTTTATCTATAAAAGACTGCTCATGTATTACACGAAAGCCCATTGCAAAGGGCTTTGTTTCCATCGAAAGCTTGCCTGACAGATACTCAAATGTATTTCTGGATGAATGACCTATCGCAAGAATACATTTTTCACATGGTAAAACGCTTTCTTCAAAAGTGTATACGTCTTTTATGATTATTTCTTTTATATTTCCGTTAGATTCGTTGAAAGAAACAAATTCTTTTGAAAATAAGAATTTAACGCCTCTTTTAATTAAATCTTCTCTTAAATTCTTAATGACTGTTCTTAAAACATCCGTTCCTATATGCGGTTTAGAATCGTAAAGGATATTTTCGGAAGCGCCGTATTTAACAAATGTATTTAATACAAATTCTTTTCTTCCGGCAGGATCTTTGATACCTGTATTAAGCTTGCCGTCGGAAAATGTTCCGGCTCCGCCTTCTCCAAACTGTACATTGGAGAATACATCAAGTTTTCCGCCTTCAAAATAGCTTTCTACGTCTTTTATACGCTCTTCCACGCATTTTCCCTTATCAATGATTACAGGTTTAAAACCTGCTTCACATAAAATAAGTGCCGCGAAAAGTCCTGCAGGCCCCATTCCTACAATAACAATATTGGTATCGTTGTTGTTATTTCTTTTAGGAACTGTATAAGGCTTAGCTATGTATTCGGAAATGTTTTTATATTTTCGTAAAAGATATTTCTCGAGTTTGTCTTCCGTTTGTAAAGATACGGAATAAACATATTTAATATCGCTTTTATCTCTCGCATCAAGCGATTTTTTTAAGATCAGAAAGTCTGATATCTCAGAGTTTGGGCAAAATTTTGAAGTGACATATTCTTTTATGTCGATTTTTTGTTTTGCACTGATTTTAATAGAATCGATTTTTATCATAAAAGTCTGTAAGTCACCTAAAATTTTTACTTAATCAATATCTTTATAAATTCCGAGTTTATGTAGTACCGAATATATCTTCGAACCGAAAGGAATTAACGATAAGTCGTATTCATTAACACCTTTAAGCAATACAAGCGCAGTAAAGTAAATAACTATCGCGATTGCCATTGCTATGAATAAAGCTATTCTGTAATCAACCACTTTGGAGATAAGGAAGTATGAAAGGAATGTAAATACTCCCATTATCACTGATGATATAAGCGGAATCAAGAACGTCTGCTTTATCTCCTGTTTGTATGCAATTGTTCTGTATATCGCAAAATGATTCAGTGCACTTACGAACACAGCAAATAAAAGATTCGCAATAACAACAGAATGAATGCCCCATTTAAATACTTTAAGCATTAATAAAAGTGCAAGGAAATGAAGCACAAATGCAATAAGTGAATTAAGTACGGGTGTTTTAAGCTTATTAAGTCCCTGTAAAATACCGTTACCGAGTGTGGATAACGAGAAGAATATTACGCTGATTGAACCGTACATAAGCATTATTGCTGCAAGGTCGATTTCACCTTTGAATAAAAGTGAAATGATTGGTTTGCCTAAGATTGCAAGGCCGAATGCAGCAGGGATTGAAATAATCATCGTAACTCTGATAACAGTAGCCATCTTGCTTCTGGCAGACACATAATCCTTGTTTTCGATACTGCCGGTAAGGGATGGAATAATTGCCGAACACATTGCATTTGCCAAAGCAATCGGAAGCGTAATCATAAGCTTGTATTTACCGGAATAAACACCCCAGTAAAATGATTTTAAATCACTCTCGCCGACTTTAATCATATGATGGTTAAATACAGACTGATCGACTACACCGCAGATATTGTACATAACCGAGCAGAGAATCATGGGAATGGCAGTTCTTAAAATAAGAATAAGCACATCAAGAAATGTATCCCTGTTCTTGGAAGTATCGGCTATTACTCTTCTTTCGATTGCATTTTTGTTATGCATATAAAAGTAAATCATCAAAAGAAGTCCGGCCAAAGCACCTACACCGCAGCCGATGGTGGCACCCGCCGCACCCAAAGCCGACGCGTAATTCTCATTCATCATGAGATTGCCGTATTTGGTACCAACACCAAAGAGAAGTTTTGCTGCCGATAAAGATACTATTACAAGTATTATCTGCTCAAGAACCTGAGAAAATGCGGTAAAATGCATGATTCCGAGTCCCTGGAAATAACCTCTGAATACAGCCATTAAAGCAACTACGAAAATTGTGGGAGCGAGTACTCTCATCGCCATTGTACTCATGGCTTCGCCCATTATCGTAGTCGAAAAGAAATCTGCGAATATAAATACAATTAAACTAAAGAATCCGCCGGAAATAACAGCAAAAAGCAATGCACCTTCAAATACTTTCTGCATCTTCTTATACTGACCACGGCTCTGTCTTTGTGCGATAAGCTTACTTACCGCTGCAGGAAGAGAATAAGAGGAAAGAATAAGGATTATCGAATAAAACTCGTAAGCGGCTGCATAATAACCGTTTCCGATATCTCCGATAATATTTGTCAGAGGTACTCTTCTGGCAATACCGATAACTCTGCAAAGAATTCCGGCTATAGCAAGAATTGAACCCTGAACCACTATTCCTTTGGCAATTTTCTTTTTGTCAGACATTTATTTTCCCTTGCCTTTATTTGTGATAAGGCTCGTTATTAATTATCTTAAAACTTCTGTAAATCTGTTCGAGCAAAACAACTCTCATCAGCTGATGAGGAAAAGTCATATCGGAAAAAGACAGCTTTTCATTAGAAATCTTTTTAACCGAATCGGAAAGTCCCAAAGAACCGCCTATTATAAAACAAATATTGCTGTTCCCGTTAATACAGAGTTTTTCTATTGTTTTTGAAAAAGAAAGAGAATCATATTTCTTTCCTTCGATTTCAAGCGTAATTACATAGGCTGATGAAGGTATTTTCTTAAGAATTCTCTCTCCTTCTTTGTCTTTTATGATAGTTTCCAAAGCCTCGCTTAAATTCTGTCCGGCTTCTTCGTCGTCAACTTCAATAATGTTTAATTTACAAAATTTGGAAAGCCGTTTAGAATATTCCGAAACGGCTTCCCTGAAAAATTTTTCTTTAATTTTACCGACACATATTACGGTTACATTCATTCAAAAATATCTCCGTAATATTTATCAATCATAAGATCTGCAAGGCTTTCGCTTACATTGGGAAATTCCTGTGAAATAAGATATTTAATCTTGGCATTTCTCTTAAAGAAATTGGTCTGTTCGTCATCCGTTATCTCAAGATCGGAATCGATGAAGCTCATAGTAATTGTATTTTTAAACCACTCTTCGAATTCAACGTTTTCCTTATTCTCGTCTACGGCTTTAACTTTATAATCCTTATATCTTGTCAGTGAATGAATACCGAAGTATATAAACATGCCAAAGAAAAGGAACATAATTACATCAATGATGTAAGATACAAGTCCGTGAGGCTTTAAAGGCAATACGCCTGCAAGTAAAAGACCTATAAATATGCATCCTAAAGCGCCCATTACAATGAGCATTATACCGGTAGATAAGTATTCGCCGGCTTTATCTTTTTTGGAAACATATTCGGCTTCCTGCTTTTCTTCCATCTGACGCCTGATAAGTTCTGCTTTGATTTTTTCTATTTCTTCCGGCGAAGGTTCTTTAGAAACTCTTGAAACAAAAGCTTCTTGTTCGATTGCCTCATCATCATTGCCTTCAGAATTAATAGTAGTCTCAGTTGAACCGAATTCGTCTTCATCGGTTAATTTTGCATATTCATCAAAGCTCATAAAAAGAGGCTCATTCGGATTTTCTTCTGTCTCTTCAACAGGACGTTTCTTTTCCAATGAATCTACAAGCGCAACTTTACAGTCCGCACATATTGTAAATCCGTCTCTGTATTCAGCTTTACATTTAGGACAAAAAGGCATTTTTAGTTTTCCTTCCCTGAAAGATATTCATCAATTCCCTTAGCTGCACATCTGCCTGCACCCATTGCCAGAATAACGGTTGCAGCACCTGTAACAGCATCGCCACCGGCGAAAACGCCTTCTTTTGAAGTCTCACCGTTTTCTTCTTTAACTACGATACATTTTCTTCTGTTAATCTCAAGACCCTTTGTAGTGGATGAGATAAGAGGATTGGGTGAAGTACCGAGTGACATGATTACAGCATCGCATTCTATTTCAAATTCGGAACCGGGTATTTCAACAGGGCTTCTTCTGCCACTCTCATCAGGCTCGCCAAGTTCCATTTTGATACATTTAATACCGCAAACCCAGCCGTTCTCATCGGATAAGATTTCTACGGGATTTGTAAGAAGGTTAAAGATAATGCCTTCTTCTTTTGCATGATGTACTTCTTCTACTCTGGCAGGAAGTTCTTCCTCTGATCTTCTGTAAACTATATGTACTTCACTACCAAGTCTAAGCGCTGTTCTTGCAGCATCCATTGCAACGTTACCGCCGCCTACTACAACAACTTTCTTACCAATCATGATAGGTGTTTCGGCATCTCTGAAAGCCTTCATAAGGTTTGAACGTGTAAGATATTCGTTAGCTGAGAATACGCCGTTTGCGTTCTCTCCGGGAATTCCCATAAACTTGGGAAGACCTGCGCCGGAGCCGATAAATACAGCTTCAAATCCATATTTGTCAATAAGTTCGTCAATCGTAAAAGATTTGCCGATGATTGTATTTTTCTCGAATTTAACGCCTAATGCTTTTACGTTTTCGATTTCTTTTTTAACAACCTTCTCTTTAGGAAGTCTGAATTCGGGAATACCGTAAACAAGTACGCCGCCGAGTTCATGTAATGCTTCGAATACGGTTACGTCATAACCAAGCTTTGCAAGGTCACCCGCACAGGATAAACCGGAAGGTCCTGAACCGATAACTGCAACTTTTTTATTCTTCTTTTCAGCATTAACAGTAGGTTTTACACCGTTTTCAAAAGCCCAGTCAGCTACGAAACGCTCAAGTTTACCGATGGATACGGGTTCACCCTTAATACCTCTGATACACTTTCCTTCGCACTGGCTTTCCTGAGGACAAACACGTCCGCAGACTGCGGGAAGTGATGATGATTTGGAAATCACATCATAAGCTTCCTTGAAATTACCTTCTTTTACTTCTTTTATGAAGTCAGGTATTGAAATGGATACGGGGCATCCTTTAACGCACTGTGCGTTCTTACAGTTAAGACATCTGGATGCTTCTTCCATTGCTTCTTCTTTATTGTATCCGAGGCAGACTTCCTCAAAATTGGTAGCTCTTACCTTGGGATCCTGCTCTCTGATGGGAACTTTCTTTAATACGTCCATTATTTATCACCTCCGCAATTACCGCATCCGCCGTGGTGCGTATCGCCTTCCTTTGCTTCAAGATATTTTCTGCCTTCAGCAGTCTTGTAAATCTGTGTTCTCTTCATTGCTTCGTCGAAATTAACGAGATGTCCGTCAAATTCAGGTCCGTCAACACAGGCAAATTTAACAGAATCACCAACAGTAAGTCTGCAGGCGCCGCACATACCTGTTCCGTCAACCATTATAGGGTTCATTGAAACAATGGTCTTAAGTTCAAGCTTCTTGGTTAAGAGGCATACAAATTTCATCATAATCATGGGGCCGATAGTTACGCAAAGGTCATATTTTTTGCCTTCTGCATAAAGATCTTCGATTACCTTTGTGACCATACCCTGTCTCTTATAACTTCCGTCATCGGTAGTAATGTAAAGTGTACCTGCAACGGCTTCCATTTCATCTTCCATGATAAGAAGATCCTTGGTCTTTGCACCGATTATAACGTCGGCATCAACACCGTGCTCATGAAGCCATTTAACCTGAGGATATACGGGAGCAGTTCCCAAACCTCCGGCAACAAAAAGAATCTTTTTCTGTTTCAACTCATCAATAGGAGTATCGATTAATTCCGAAGGTCTTCCGAGAGGTCCTACGAAATCACAGAAAGCATCACCGGTTTTAAGATATTTCATCTTATAGGTGGATGCGCCGATAATCTGCACAACTATGGTGATTGTTTCTTTTTCTCTGTCATAATCGCAGATTGTAAGAGGGATTCTCTCTGACTCCTCATCCGTTCTGACGATTACGAACTGACCGGGTTCGCAATTTGCCGCTACATTCGGAGCTTTTACGACAAATTCGTAGATCAAATCTGCCACAAGTTCCTTGGCTTCTAAAATACTGTACATTACTTTTCCTTTCCTTTCCGTAAACCTAGTACTCTAAGTTTAAACTTCTTTCTTTTATAATGTAATAATCGCCTTTAGCATTTATTTCAAGAGTACCGTAATCATTGGGGTCATTTACGTTTACCGCAAATCTCATGCCTGTAAGAGATCTTAAATCATCATTTGCGGTATCTACATAATACTCGTTGATTACATAGTAAATTGTTCCCTTAAGATTAAGTGCATCTTCAATAATATATTCAAATTTACCCTGAGCGGTTGTGGCCTTACCGTCGGTATCAACCAATCCGCCGAGTGAATATCTGTAAACAGTCGCAATATTGGCCGCTTCAGCCCACGAAACAGTAGCATCGTCAATTTTCACATTGTATTTTCTCGTAATAATGGTACTCGGTATGCCTTCTTCGTTATATGAAATAAATCTGAATTCCGAAGGACCCATGGGCATTATCAGAGGATATTCGTAAAGAGTTGCGAACTGATCGGGATCGACTCTTTCTTCTTCTTTTACGTTTGCTCTGTAGCATACATAATAAGTCTCGCAGTCGACATCCGAATCAACCTTTATTAAAATAGGCACGTTGTATGAACCCGATTCAATGGAAACCTGAGGAGCCAAAGGTATCTTGACCTTGATATTGTACTTGGCTTCGTTTATTTCACTGATTACACCGAATTCATTGACGAATATCGCTTTAATATCGTATTCGCCCGATTCAAGATAAATGGGTTCGGTATAAAGAAGCGAATTTTCATCAGGATCCGAACCGTCGGTTGTGTAATAAACATAACCGTTTATCGCACTTGTAAGTTCAAGATAAAGCGTTTCGTC